>NZ_DBFWLQ010000021.1:0-80595 GCF_048465375.1 Emergencia sp.
ACACAGCAGTTAAGCTCCCCAGCGCTGATGATACTTGGCGGGCAGCCGCCTGGGAAAGCAGGTCGTTGCCGGTTTCTGTAAAAAAGACAATCCAGTAGGGTTGTCTTTTTTTAGCTGCCGCAGGCAGCGTCAGAAACGGGACAGCGCAGCGAACAGGGTGAGCGGAGGAACGACCGCAGGGAGTGCTGCCGGTTTTCTTAAAAGACAGATTGCATATGCAGTCTGTTTTTTTAGTACGGAACGGGACATAAGTTATTGTACTTACAGTTGACAAACGCAGAAAAAACTTATATCATATATATAGATATTTTAATCTATGGTGAAACTAGAGCATTTATATTTTAAAAAAATAACAAACAAATTACATTCAACTTGCTCGGTTTTGTTATGGATTGAGATATGTTTTTGATAACGCGCGTATATCAGACGAGAGAAGACTCTGTTTCAGAGTCTTCTTTTTGTGCTGAAATTGATAAATATCTGTAATTTGCATTGACACCTATATTGAGTAGTGATATATTGATGTTAGATATATCGATTAATGATATAAACGCAATCGTTACAATAATGACAGTTAGGAGGGAGCTATGAAGTACAAACTGGAGTTCTGGAGATACGGCTTATTTGATTATGAAGAAGCTGAAAAGCACCTCAACCGTATGAGCGAAGAAGGTTGGGATATAGAAGGCGTGGCGACAGAGTGGTTTCCTCTTGCTGTCTACCAAAAAAGACTGGGAGGTAGAAAAAAATGCTATTCGATTGTTCCCATAAAAGAAAATGATACCGATTTTGTTCGCATCTGTGAAGATGCTGGCTGGCGCAAGGTGAGAGCAATCAGAAGCGGCTTGTGTATCTTTGAGGCTAAAGATAAGAATGCGAAGCAGCCTTTTACAGATGAGATGACCAAATATCAGAATGTTTTAGAAGTTGCAGAATCGACAAATCCGCTCAGTGGCTTAGCCATATTAGCGATTGTCTTGCTCATAAATTTTTTTCAGGATTTTAAGAGTGGATGGGGGAGCACTGAATACTATGTTTTAGCGGGAATTTGTATGATGGCTATGCTGAGCATTGTTCTGGCGTTTAAAGAATATCGCTTTCATAAAAAGGCCGCAGAATATGCAGAAGAAGGGATTATTCTGCAGAAATCACCCCTCTATAAATACTTTGGACTTGTTTCTTGCGGAGGCGCGGTTATCATTGGAGTCGGCTTGATCGTCTACTTGCTGTATTGTTACATAAACATCTATCCTAGTGTTCTGGGAATCATACTTACAGCCGCAACACCATTTATATTCCTCCTTGGCGGTTTTATACGAGCTGCGAAACATTTTGATGTAACAGGGATTTTGCTAATGTATATCAGCATTATCTCGCCAGGATTTGTTTTGCTTTTGGTAGAAGGGATATAGTGAAATGAAATACAGATTTAAGCTTTGGAAGTACAACAGCTATAGTGCTGATGAAGCAGAGGTCATGCTGAACCGGATGGCGGAGGCTGGCTGGAAAGTGAGAAATATAAGCAGCATCGTCAGTTTTGTACCATGCACAGGTATTCGTCCACAGTATACTATTGAAGTTCTGCCGCCAGGTTTTAGTGGGGCGGATGATTTAGAGGTCAAGCCGATGAAAGAATTCTATGAGCAGATTGGCTGGAAATTTTTGAAACGCATCAGTGAAGACGGAATGTATCTTTTTGTCAATGAAAGCGGGAGTTCTATTCCTCATGCCTATTACAGCAAAGAGGAGAGAGAATCACTACAGAAAAATAGAATTAAATGGAGTTTTATTATCGGCGGCATGATAGGGTTTATCATCATGTATTTTTTGTTGTTCCACGATGTGAAACTAGATCGCCTCGGGTGGGGCGGCGATATTGCATTTATTTTGGTAGTAGGACTTTTTGCTGGCTTGTACATCGTACCCGCCATCTCTGCATTTTCTTATAAAAAGCTGGGACGTGAAAACCTTTTGACAAAGATAGACGCTTGGTGGAATATTGTATGGAACGGAATTTTTGCCTTGCTCATCTTTTTGGAAATCCCGCTGAATATCTACTTAATATACAGCGGAAAGTTTTTAAACAATTTAGAGGAAGAGATTTTGAGTCAATTTTCCATGATTTCTTCACTTCTAGCACCTGCATTGTTTATTTTGGGCACATACTTGGAGGTAATAGCAGAGAAAAGAGTCATACAAATTGGTGGGATCTTCATGTATTCAATCGCTTATTTTGGAGGGCTGCTGGGGTTGGCCTATGCGGAAGTTCAGCTAGGACTAGTTTGACGAAGATAAATAAATAGTACCATAAATTAATTTGAAAAGGAGGTAAGATTATGGCACGTGAACAATTAAAATCACTGACAGAACCGATGTATTATATATTACTTTCATTGCTCAATGAAAATCACGGTTACGGAATCATGCAAATGGTAGATGAGCTGACTGACGGCAGGGTCGCCATCGGAGCAGGCACGCTCTATTCCCTGCTTGGCCGCTTTGAAAGAGAGGATATCATTACCCAGGTTGCTGAGGAAAATCGACGAAAGATTTATAAGATAACGGAGAAAGGCGGCGGGATTCTGCAAGAAGAATATACCAGACTCAATCATTTGGTAGAGGACGGAAAAAAATTCTTTGAATTTGATGGGGAACGAAAGGATCCGCCTGATGATAGTGGCGGTAAGAAAGAAGAGACCATTCCTGAGGCTGTGGCTAAGGAGAAAGTCAAAACTCAGGTGATGCAGGAAGATCCAAAGCCGAAACGAAGTTTTGGCAGTTTAGGGAAAAAAGGCATGCTGCCAGTATAGGGAGATGATCGGAGGAGGAACCAATGGATTTGGAACAGTATTTAAAAGACTTAGAAGAGATTGTGAACATCGACAGCGGCAGCGAGGACTTAGAAGGATGCCGGAAAATGGCAGAATATTTTGCTGGCAAATTTGAGAGCGCCGGCTTTGCTGTAAGAATTAGTAGAGAGCAGGGAAAGCATCCACATGTGGAGGCTAGGAATTTTATCAGAAAAAGCGAGACGATAGATGTTTTGTTTATGGGGCACTTAGATACCGTCTTCCCCAAAGGGACTGTGCGGGAGAGACCATTTTCTTTAGACGATGGAAAAGCACGAGGTCCGGGAGCGGCAGATATGAAGAGTGGTGCGCTGTTGGCGTTTTATCTGGCATTGGAGATTAAAAAGCGTGCACTTCCAATGAACCTCTGCATTGCTTTTAATAGCGATGAGGAAATTGGTTCTGCAGACTCAGTAGCCTGGATGAAGGAGTTGGGGGGAAAAGCGAAATATTGCTTTAACTTTGAACCTGGAAGGGAGACTGGGGCCTTTGTCAAGGAAAGGAAAGGAGTCTATGACTATCGTGTCATTTTCCAGGGAATACCCGCCCATGCAGGGGTCGCGCCAGAGAAAGGAGCCAGCGCAGTAATCGAGATGGCCAGATGGATCTGGGCGTTGACAAATCTCAATGCACCAGAGCAAGGGACTACCCTCAATCCAGGTATCGTCAAGGGAGGCAGTGCGTCCAACGTAGTGGCGGAACATGCGGAAATGCTCATCGACCTCAGATATACGAAAGAGAGCGAGCTGCAGCGAATTGAAAGGGCATTTGATGAGATGGTAGAGTATCCGAGAGTGACAGGCGTCAAGACTTCTTGGGAGAGGAAAGAGGGATTTCCACCGATGACCCCAAACGAAAGTACCGAGGAAATGATAAAGATGATGAAAGATGCTGCCTTAAAACTTGGACAGGATCTGCCGGAGTTTGTCAGTACAGGAGGAGGCTCAGATGCCAATAACCTGGGAGGGCTGCCCGTGTCTGTGATGGACGGGTGTGGTCCTGTAGGCGGCAATTACCATAGTGACGAAGAGTACATGGTTCTTTCGTCGATAGAGCAGCGCTTTTCCTTGATTCTGGAGACGATTACAGGGATTGTAAATCGTTGAGGTATGCAGCCATATAGTTATAAAAATCGTTCTTTATAGGAGAGGACGATTTTTCTTTTTTTTGAGCAACGTAAATCTGACGCGTACAATTGGGGTGCGTAATGTGGAGCAGTTTCACTTTGCTGCTGCGCTGCTGCCCCCAGGAATAAGCAGGCCAGAAAGCGACGCCCATACCGGCGCCGATCAGGTCTCTTACTGTGGAAGGGCTGTCGCTTTCAAAGACGATTTTGGGCTCAAAGCCGCAGCTCATACACCAACTTGTAGTCAAGATGGAAAATGGCTTGGTTCTGTCATGACAGATGAAAGAGGCGTCATGAACCTCTTCCAGATGAATGGAATTCTTCTTTGCAAAGGGAGAATCAATCGGTACGGCCAGATAGATTTCTTCCTTGAGCACGGTGTGATTTGTCTTTGCATTTTGATCAGGTATGACCGTGGAGACACGAATATCCCAGTCTTTGTTGTCGATTTTTTGGGAAAGTTGGAAGTTTACTTCGGGGCATCGTTCCTTGTATAATATAACTATGTCAGTGATCATTTCAGAGGCTGAAAGGATGCTCAACTTGATTGTTCTTGCAGCCATCTCAGCGGCATGGGTTAATTCTCCTGGTATTTCATCTAGAGTTTTCATTACGGGCTCTAATTTTTCGGCCAGGAGGATTCCTTCGTCACTGAGCCTGATATTCCGTCCCGCTCTGATAAAGAGTCTGACCCCTAATTCTTTCTCCAGTCTTTTGATGGACTGGCTCAAGGCAGGCTGTGCGATATGAAGAAAGTCAGCAGCCTTCGTCATATGCTGATATTGTGCAGTTACGAGAAAGTATCTCAATTGCAGAAGTTCCATTTCTAAACACCCCATTCATAATTTCTACGTTATCAAAATCATAAAATATATATATTATACATTAGCATAAAATGATGATATTATAAAGTAAAAAATAAAATTAATTACAGAGTATACAGGAGGCAAGTGTAATGTCACAGATTTTTGAAACGTTAATGCTGATTTGTTTTGGTTGTTCTTGGCCGATTTCTGTCGTGAAGTCCTATCGTGCGAGAACTGCAAAGGGAAAAAGTGTGGTCTTTACTTACGCGATTATCATCGGATATATCTGCGGTATTATGAGTAAGATTACAGGAGGAAATATCAACTACGTATTAGCATTATATGTCATCAACCTGATCATGGTATCTGTCGATATGGTTCTTTACTTCAGAAATAGAAAGTTGGATCGAAAAGAGGAACTTGCGAATGATGGAAAAACAGCTAAAGAAATACTTGCTGCTTAACAGCATTGCTCAAAAGGGAGAGACCGTGTTCCTGGGATCTACCTTTCTTGCAGGAATGAATTTTGGCGAATTTGCGCAAAGATTTAACTGTATCTACAAGATTTATAACCGCAGTTTTGAACATTTGACTGTAGAGAAGGCTTTAGAGGCTTACCGTGCTTGTGTCAAAGACCTTGCACCGCGCAATCTGTTCCTAAGTTTAGGGGAAGAAGATAACAATGAATTTTACGACGCATATTTAGCACTGGTAGAAGAGATAAAAGCAGAGCAAGCGAAATGTAAAATATATCTTTTATCGCTGTTAGGCGATTCGATGGAGGTTAAAGAAGCCAATAAGCGAATCAAAGAGATTGCAGTAAAGACGGGCACCGAATATATTGATGTGATGTTTGAACTGGTAGATCAAAAGGGCGTTTTGATGAATGCGATTTTTGACGAAGATGGCGACGCAACCATCGATGCACAAATCGCTTTATGGCGCAGAATCGTCTACCCTATGCGCAGCGGCTACGAAGCTTATGGGGATGGAATTGGGTTGGTAAGTTCAATTAATATGATAACATAGAAGATTATGGATGACAGAGTATGCAGACACATGCTCTGTTTTTTAATTCATAGGAAATATCAAAGCACCGTTCCATGCGGGTGACATGTGAAAATAGGAATCTATGATTTCGTCATGCACACGTTTGCTATGATATTTAGATCAACTTTTCTAAAATGTCCTGAAAAGCACAAAACATCGCAGCGGCAACTGGCTTGCATTTAGTATTTAGTCGTGGTACAATATCTTTGTTATTTACAACAGAAAACATATTTCATGTTCCAATTTCCATATTGGCTAAGAGGGAAGCAGGTGCAAGTCCTGCGCGGTTGCCGCCGCTGTATGGGAGGAGCGTTATCTATTATACCACTGGGATTCTGCTGATGCCGGGAAGGAAGATAACGTTACGATGCCTAAGCCAGAAGACCTGCTTGAAATAATTGATGCCGCCGACGGTTATCGGCGAATCGATTTAATAAAGTTTTACAGGAATACGGACTGTAGCATTTTTGTGCTACAGTTTTTTTGTTGGCGTATTTATAATTTAAAGAGGAAAAGAATGAAAGACGAGAAATTAGATGAAAAAGACCTTCAGCGGTTAAAGGAATTATTGATTCATAATGTGGCGAGCAATGCGGACAAGAACTTTCAAAAAGATAACCACAACTCTACTATCTGGAAGAACTATGCCGCATCTAATGCGAGGGGCCACAGCGTCTACGAGAGTTTTACTGACGAGGAGCTGTTAGACTACATACGCGCTGAAACAAAGCGGCTTAATCATGCGCCAGCCCAAAAGGAACTATTTTGGGTTATGAGGGATTATATCAAAAGGCGGTTCAAGCGGTGGCCTTATGCGATGAAGGCAGCTGGGCTGACGGCATCTACAGGAAAGGGCGGCAAAACGCTGGAGCAGATTGAAGAGGATAACAAACATTTAGAATTGTTACTGGCGCAGGTCAGGGAAAAGGCTTTGGAGCTGGGTAAGATACCGCATCCAAAGGATATACCTGACGTTTGTGCAGAGATTAAAAAGTATTATAACGATTGGGGAAGAGTCATAGAAGCCGCGGATATAGACCCGCACACCTTAAATGCAGAGGTCGTCTACAAAATAGAAGGTTTGGAACCGCAATACGTGCAAATGCTTGATAATGTAAAGTCATTTGCATATGAGTTAGGGCGCAGTCCCATTCATGGAGAAATTGACACGGAGGTAAAGCGTGCTTTGATTAGAAGGTGCGGCTCATGGAGAAATGCATTATATCAGGTGGGGTTGGAGCCGGTAATCAGGATCAGACCCTTCCATGGCATATATATCGACTATAGAAAAGAAAATAACCGCGACGGTCATACCAACAGTCTCTACAATTGCTATTACAGAGTGCTGAACCTTTCTGAAGAGGACAAGCGGAATCTGGAACAAGTGAGGGCCATTTACCAGCAGACCAGGGTCATTCCGACAAAAAAAGACGTGTCAAAGGAACTGCGTCTGCGGCTGCAGGAGACTTGCGGTTCTTGGGCAAATGTTCTCTATCAAATCGGTATCGATCCAAAAGAATACCATAGAACGGTCAAAGGCGGGAAGACAAATGAAAAATAAAGGTTTGGGAGAAAGCTCTACATTCTGTTCGTACCACCCTTTGGTGAATACGCTGTATTTTGCCCTGACTATCGGGATTACCATGTATTCTATATCACCTTATTTTTTAGCGGTGGCCTTTCTCTTTTCCTGGATTTACTCCATTTTACTGAAAGGCAGAAGCGGAATGAAACTCAACGCTGTCATGAGCATCTTTATGTTGATTATCATGGTGGTTCTCAATATGTTCTTTAATAACAACGGAGAGACTGTGCTTCTCTACATCAATACGAATCGAATTACACTTGAATCCATCTGCTTTGGCATTGCCGGCGGGGTGATGTTAATTTCGATTATCGTCTGGTTTACCTGTTTTAATGTGATTATGACTGCAGATAAACTGATTTATCTCTTTGGCAAGGCAGCGCCAGTACTCGGTTTAACGCTTTCTATGATATTCAGGTTTGTTCCGCTTCTGAAGAGCAGATTTGCAGAAATTTCCTTAGGGCAGAAATGCATGGGCAGAGGCGGAAAGGGCGGCCTTATCATGAAGGCAAGACAATTGGTGAAGAAAGTTTCTATTTTAATCGCCTGGTCTCTGGAGGCTTCCATTGAAAGCGCTGACTCCATGGAAGCCAGAGGGTATGGCTTAAAAGGAAGGAGCAGTTTTCATCTGTTTAAATTTTCTAAGAGAGACATTGCTGCTCTGGTTTTGATGCTGGCGGCGGGACTTCCTGTTGTGGCTGCAGCATTTAAAGGAATGACAAACATGTATTTTTATCCAAAGATCGTCAGACCGGAATTGGACCTTTGGACTGCTCTGGTTTTAATGTGCTACACTGTACTTGCAGCCACGCCAATTGTAATAGATATAGCAGGAGAGATTAGATGGAGACAATTAGACTTGAAAATGTAACCTTCGCCTATCCATTGGCTGACAGAAATGCCTTGAAGGATGTGAGCTTTTCAATAGATTCCAGCCAATTTATTGTTTTATGCGGAAAATCTGGCTGCGGAAAAAGTACTTTGCTGAAACAGCTGAAAAAGAATTTAATTCCTTACGGACAATTAGAAGGGAACGTTTTGTACTGCGGCGAATCGGTAGCTGATTTGGAGGATCGACGCAGTGTCAGTGAAATCGGTTTTGTACAGCAAAATCCGGACAACCAAATTGTGACAGATAAAGTGTGGCATGAACTGGCTTTTGGCTTAGAAAGTCTGGGGCTTTCCAATGCGGCAATCAAAAGAAGAGTAGCAGAAATGGCCAGTTATTTTGATATTCAGGGCTGGTTTCGAAAAAATGTGAACGAATTATCCGGCGGACAGAAACAACTTCTAAATTTAGCATCCATTATGGCGATGCAGCCGAAGCTTCTGATTTTAGACGAGCCGACTTCGCAGCTGGATCCCATTGCCGCTTCTGAGTTTCTGAGAACCGTCTACAAGATTAACAGGGATTTAGGGACGACAGTTATCATTTCCGAACACCGATTAGAAGAGATATTCCCCATGGCTGACAAGGTGATGGTCATGGACCAAGGTCAAGTCATCGCTTTTGAAAGTCCTTCTGAAATTGGCGAATTTCTTGCGGGAACAGGAAATCAAAACAGACATCCGATGTTTTACGGACTGCCGTCAGTGATGCGTATATTCTCCGATGTCTGCCCCACTGTAAAGAGCCCTTTGACAATCAGAGAAGGCCGTCTTAGGTTGGAAAAGATGCTGACAGGGAAACCCGCAGCACAGGCTGCAGCAGATAGTGTATATGAATTGCCTAATAACGATACAATTGAAAACCCAGTCATCGCCTTAAAGGATGTATGGTTTCAATACAGCAAGGAGAGTGGTGAGGTGCTGCGAGGGCTGAATTTAAATGTGGAGCGGAACCAGTGGTACTGTTTGTTAGGGGGGAACGGTGTCGGCAAGAGCACCACGTTAAAAGTCATTTCAGGAATTCTAAAGCCCCAAAGAGGGTCGACCAAAGTGGACCGCACAAAACTTTCTATGCTGCCACAGAATCCGCAGGCTTTATTTACGGAAATTACAGTAGAAGAGGAACTGCTGGAAGCCCTCTATTATATAAAGGAACCTGATTCAGCAAAGATAGATCAAGTGAAAAGCATGTTGGCTCTGATGGAAATTGAGCATTTAAGGAAGGCAAATCCATATGACTTAAGCGGAGGAGAACAACAACGGCTGGCACTGGGGAAAATTTTGCTGCTGAAGCCGAAAATTTTGCTGCTGGACGAACCGACCAAGGGGTTAGATCCTTTTTTCAAGCGCACTTTGGCGGGAGTTTTACAAAAGTTGGTGGAGAATGACGTTACTATTTTTATGGTTTCCCACGATATCGAATTTTGTGCAGAGTATGCCGATCAATGTGCAATGTTTTTTGACGGCGACATTGTTTCTGTAGGAAGGCCAAAAGCGTTTTTTTCTGGCAACAGTTTTTATACGACAACTGCCAATAAACTTGTAAGAGAATGGCAAAGAGATGCTATTACCTGTGAGGAGGTGTCAGCATGGCTAAAAGCTATCATTTAACCCAGTACGAAGCTGCCCGCCGCAAAAGGACCCTGCTGTCTGCGCTGCTGATTTTTTTGGCAATGCCAGTTACTATTTTTATCGGCTTTCAGTTTGATCAGAATAAATATATGATAATCAGTGTACTGATCTTAATCTATACCATGCTTCCTTTCTTTATGGTTTTTGAAAATCGCAAACCGAAAGCGCGGGAAATCGTACTGATTGCCATGATGTCGGCACTTACGGTGTGTGTGCACATTTTCTTTCATATTACGCTCCCTATTCAGATTGGGACCGCCATGATTATTATTTCTGGCATCTCTTTAGGGCCAGAGGCGGGGTTTTTGATAGGGGCGATTTCCCGTTTTGTATGTAATTTTTACATGGGGCAAGGGCCGTGGACTCCTTGGCAGATGTTCTGCTGGGGCATTCTGGGGTTTCTGGCCGGCATGGCCTTTAACAAGGTGGATTTGGATCAATTAAAGTCGAGAAACTTTAAATTGATCATGGGACCGGTCATCTGTATCTTGTTCGGTCTGATTATCGCCTACGTCAGCTATCAGCTTTGGCCGGGAAGAGACGAATCTCTGATTGGATGGAGGCTTTATGCGTTTGGTCTACTTGGCTTACTGGCTGGCATGCTGTTACAGCGAAAGCGGCTGCCGGTAGATGGAATAACTCTGGCCTTGTTTACCTTTTTTACCACTTTTATCATCTATGGCGGCATCATGAATATCTGCGCCTTGGTGACATCGGCGGGGGTACCGGGAGGAAACAACCTCAGTTTAGAAAGCATGCGGGTCTTATATATTTCAGGCGCGCCCTATGACGCTTTCCACGCGGGTTCGGCGGCTTTCTGTATTTTCCTCTTTGGAAACAGTATTATCAGGAAGCTGGAAAGAATTAAAATTAAGTATGGAATATATAAGTAAGTGGTGTTGACAGAAATTTTGTGCACTGCTATACTGAAGATAATAAAGTTAAATATTTACGTTCTATGTTCTTCCCGTAAAGGGAAGCTAAGAGGGAAGCAGGTATAAGTCCTGCGCGGTCCCGCCACTGTAATTGGAGAGTTTTGATCAAAGGCTTACGCCGTCCACTGGACAAACAGCAAATCTGTTGACTGGGAAGGCTGATTAAAATGATGACCCATAAGCCAGGAGACCTGCATAGAATGGCATTTCTGCTGGCGGAGTACCAGTGAAAGAAAAACGATGAACAGTTAATACGGGCTGCAGCATTTTTGCTGCAGTTTTTTATTATGTAGGAAATATCGATGAAGTCGATATTGACGGAATATCAAAGAACGTACCTCGCGAAGAGTCGCCCCTTGCGGGCGACATGAGAAATAAGAATCTTGAAGCCCTAGCCCGATTTACTTTAAGTAAATCATTGGCAGGTCTCATGCGAAAAGTCCCCAAATCTCGATTTGACGGGCTTGACCGCTTGATTCCGTCATTTCCACGTTTTTTATTTTCAGATTTGATCATTTATGTTATGGAGGGAAACACATGGAAAACAAAATATCACAGTATGCTAACGGATTTTCTTTTCTTTTAAGTAAAGATAGCGGTGAGGCAGTCCTTACCTTCACGCAGAATCAACCTTGTTATGATGCAAGCACAGGTAAGTTCGACAATCAAGCAGGGAGGGAAATTGCAACCCTTGTATTGCCGTATAAGCTGATACGTGGCCTTTGCGACAGTCTTGAAAGCGCTTTAGAAAAAGAAGAAGGGAAATAAGTTGAAACAAAAGATGTAACCATTTTGGTGACATATATAAGCCGGACTTCGAAGATTCTGAGCACATTTATCGACGTCAGGCTGTGAACAATACGCACGAAGCAAGGTGATAAAGGTCAGTTTCGCTTTGCAGCGCCAACAAAAAGGAGGAAAGAACGATTGAATTGGAAATTAAGAAGTAAGTTGAAACAAATGGCCATCATACTCTTGGTAATGGTAACGGTTGTTACCTATATGCCGGGAATGGGTATGATTGCATATGGTGAAGACGGCGATGCTGTTGAAATAAGCAGTGAGCAGGATCTTAAGGATTTTGTGGCACGCGTGAATTCTGGCGATGTCGCAGTGAATGCGGCTCTGAAAGCCAATATTGAAGTATCTTCAGATTGGGTGCCTATTGGTAACGATGTGACATATAATGGTACCTTTGATGGGGAACAGCATAAGATTACATTTGCCGCCACAAGCACAGGACTAGTAGGAAATCTTGGCGGCACTATTAAAAATGTAATTACGGAAGGAGTAATCAGTGGAACTACCACTGTAGGAGCGATTGCAGGAACAACATCAGGATCCATTGAAAACTGTCTTAATACTGCAGCTGTTACCGTGAATGGTGATTACGCTGGTGGCATTGCAGCTAATATGACAGGCGGAACTATTACCTCCTGTGGCAATACTGGAGACATTAAGAATGAAAACTCTTCAGGTCGGCGGACGGGAGGAATTGCTGGGAGTGCTACCGCAGGCGCTATAACAAATTGTTATAATCGAGGGGCTGTAACATCCACAAGGAAAAGCTCGGCGTATTGTGCAGGAATTGCAGGAAATGCTGGCACATTGACGATTGAAAATTGCTACAGTTCAGGCACTGTAGGCGGTAGCGCTACAAGCAATTTTGGCGCGATTGCCGGTTGGGCAACAAAAAACACGATGATAAATAATTGTTATTACCTCGACACTAGCTGTACAAATGGGATTTCTGGATATGAGCTTCCTGAAGAAATAACAGGGCAGGTTATAAGTAAATCGACAGAGGAAATGAAAGCTTCTGATTTTGTAAGTTCGTTGGGCAGCGGATTCATGACAAAGGCAGGAGGCTACCCTGTTCTCTCGTGGGAAATTCCCACTGCAACAGTAACCTTTGACATCACACCAGAAGACGCTGTATTGACTGTCACATCAGGCGACAATGTTGTACATACATCAAACAAAGGTGGACAGCGAACAGTTGCCCTACCGCAGGGCGAATATAGTTATGCCATGACAAAAGATGGCTATACTGAAATGACGAGTAGTTTGACCGTAACAGCTGACCAGGCCGACAATGGGGAGACATTAAGCCCTATATCTGTAGCCCTTAACAAGGACAACTCTTTATGGGGAAATTTAACCTTTGAGGTTACGGGGTCTGCATCCTATAAAATAGTCGTAAAGGATGGGGACAAGGTGATAACCTCCAACGAAGCAAATGTGTATGAATTGCTGAAAAATAAGGAGTATACTTACACCATTTCGGCCGAAGACTGTGAGGAGATAGCTGGTCCGGTTACGCTTACAGATGGGGACGCAACAGAAAAAGTAACATTAAATCCAGTAGAATCAATCAGCGTAGAGGAAGGAACCGCTAAAACAGAATATTATGTTGGCGATAGACTGGACAAGAAATTGTCATTGAAGGTCAATTACGCAGATAAAAGTTCCAAAGTAATTGAATCGGGATTTGAGATAGCGGGGTTTGACTCTTCCACGGCGATAGAATCACAATCCTTGACGGTTACTTATAAAGGTAAAACAACGACTTATCTTGTAGCAATCAAAGATAAGCCATTTCCAAGCACGGCATTTAATGGACTGGCAGGAAAAGCAAAGGTCGAATACAGTTCTAAAGGTTGGAAAGGTGAAGCTGGACAAGAATTTATAGACGATGAGACTGAAGAGGCACTAAAATCTAACAGTTACAATCAAAACAACTCTGAAGTGAAAATAACAATTACCCTTAATGAAGACATTAAGTCATCAATCCTTAAATTTGACTATAAAGTTAGTTCAGAAGCCTCGTATGATGGGCTGGAAATCAATGACGGATCAAAGATAAGTGGGGAGAAAGGTTGGACGGCCTATAAACAAAAGGTTAAAGGCGGCGACACAATTACTATAGCTTACATAAAAGATTCCAGCACCCAAAACGGTTCGGACTGTGCATGGCTGAAAAACTTCCAGCTGGAAGAATTGCACACCGCATCTTTTGCAGTAACGCCAAAGGATGCAGATTTTGAGCTGACGGAAGATGGAGAAACAACGGTGAGTGAACCAGACTCCAAGTCAGAGGGATGCCATGTTTATTCTCTGGAAAGCGGAACTTACAGTTACACCGCATCAAAATTCGGATATAAGGCAGAGACCAAGTCCGTAACTGTGGAAAATGGCGATATTAACGAAACGGTAAATTTAGAAAGACAAGCATCCCAAAATATTAAATTTGAGATTACCGTTCCAGAAGGAGTGACAGGCGTTCCCCAAATTGAAGTCAAACAAGAGAGTGTCACGATTCAGCCAGAAACAGATGGAACGACTTTTAACCTGCCAGACGGCAATTATTCGTATACCATCACTTTGTATGGCTGCGAAACTGTGACGGGAGATATTAGGGTTGATGGCGGCGGACAAACAATAAAAAAGACCTTGACGAGAGTTACCGTCTTTGAAGATTTCTTTTCCCAATTTAAAGACTTGATTGAAGCGGTAAATGGTATCGACTATGGATTTAAGCCGGACAAAGACGATTCTGAAAATGTCCTTGCCTCTACGAACCAAAGCAAAAGCAATTCAAATGCAACCATGACGATGGCCTTTAAGGAAAATGGCAAGCTGACCTTTAAATACAAGGTAGATTGTGAGAAGAACTATGACAAACTGCTGATAAAAAAGAACAACGATACCCTGGTCACGGATAGCGGCACGGGAAAAGAATGGACGTCTCTGACGATTACAGGAAAAGCAGGCGATAAAGTAACCGTAACCTATACGAAAGATAGCAGCGGAAATACGGGGGAAGATACCGCCCGGATAAAAGATATTTCTGCTGCACCGCTTTACAAGCTGACTTTTGATGGGATGCCGGAAGATGCGGTAATTACGGTGAAACAGGAGGATGAAGTGATAGAACCTGCAGACGGTGATTACTTGCTGGAAAACGGCGAATATACCTATTCTGCAGTAGCTTTTGGTTATGTACCAGTTTCAAATAAAGCATTTACTGTAGATGGAGAGGATCTCAAAATCAATGGTGCCATGGAGAAAGCCGAGTCCTACGTCGTGAACTTTGACATCAATAAACCAGCTGATATCACGGCGAATGCGGAAATAGAAATAAAAAGCGGCGACCAAATTGTAGACTTTACCAGCGGAGCCAGCCTTCCACAGGGCACCTATACATACACTGTGACCTGTGAAGGATGTGAACCTGAAAGGGGATTATTTACAGTAAGCAGTAAGACAGAGACGATTACTGTCGATATGATCAAGAAACTGACCCTTGCAGACTTCTTTGCAGATGTTGCGGACCGTGTATCAGCAAAGGACGACAATACATACCCGTTTATTGCAACAAAAGATCATGACACAAGCTATTTACAGTCTGGCAATAGTAAAACGAATACCACGAGTGTTATGACACTGACTTTTGACAAGCCAACGGAACTGACGTTTGACTATATGATTTCTGAGCTTGGCAGCACTTTGACTGACAGTGATTATGGATTGACCATAAAGAAAAACAATCAGCAAGTGGATTGCTTTGAGGAAGTCAGCCAGGATTGGAAAAGCTATAAGATTTCTGCGGATGAAGGGGATATCATAACACTCAACTACAAGTGTTATGTTAACAGCTCTGATATGAATCCAGGAGACGAGAATTGGATTCGGTTAAAGGGGTTTAAAGCGAGGGCATTAACTGCGGTAACTTTTGAAGGAGCGCCAGAGAATGCGGTAATCACCGTCATAAAAGATGGTGATATCATAAAACCTATCGGCGATAAATATCTTCTGGAAAAGGGTAATTACACTTATTCTGCCGAGGCCTTTGGTTACAAGGATATCACAGATAGACCGCTGCATGTCGGCGATGAGCAAAGCAAGGTAGAAACCGTATCCATGGAGGCAGTGGAACAGGCTGCGGCAAAATTTGAAGTATTGCCTTCTGAGATCAGCTCGTATACCATAGAAGTTACAAATGCCTCAGGGGATACGATGGAAGCCTTTAAACAGGAGGATGGAACATATAAACTACCTAAAGATGAGACCTATAGCTATACGGTTTCATCAGAGAGCTATGTAACAAAGACTGAAAGCTTTACCTTGGATAAGCATATGACTATTTCGGTCACTTTGGAATTTGCTGGGGTGGCATGGGATGGTAATACTAAATCAGAGCCGGAGAAAAAAAGCGATGTATATCAAATATCCAGTGCGGAGGAACTGGCATGGTTTGCGGACCAGGTCAGTAACCAAGAACACGGTGATTATGATGGGTTATTGACAAAAAATATTAACTTGAACAATAAGGATTGGACGGGAATTGGCAAGAACAGTTATCCAACACCAGCAGCTTACATGGGAACCTTTGACGGCAATGGGAAAACAGTATCCGGCTTGAAGAGCAATGTGGGTTTATTCGGATATGCAGGCGAAAGCAGCAGCGTCAAAAATTTGTCTGTCAGCGGTGAAGTGAACGGAACCATTGCAGGCGGAATTGTTTCAATTTTAGACAAGGGAACAGTAGAGAATTGTTCTTTTGCAGGTTCGGTAACGGGCACTGGAACTAGTGGCACAGGAGGCATCGCTGGAAGAATGCAAGGCGCTGAAAGTACAGTCCGCAGTTGTGTGAATACAGCTACAATAGAGAACACCTGCAGTTATTTTAACAGCGAGCTGAAAACAGGTGGGATTACCGGATATTCCTATGGCACAATTGAAAACTGTTACAATACGGGTGCCGTGACAGCAAAACCTGATCACACAACAAATAGTTGTGTGGGCGGTATCGCAGGGATGTTATATTCTAGTGGTGTCATCAAGAATGTGTATCATGCAGGTTTGATAACAGGCCCTGCAGATGGTATCGGAGCGATTGCCGGAAAAATGGAAGGAACCGTTGCGAATACGTACTATCTCCAAGGTAGTGCGGCAAATGCCTTTGCCAGCGGTACGGCCACTGCAACAGAGAAAACAGTGTCGCAGATGCAATCTCCGCAGTTTGTTTTGGAACTCAATGGCACTGGTGAGGCATTCCTTCAAGATGACGGCATTAACGGCGGTCTTCCGGTGTTAAATTGGCAGGGCGGAAAAACACCGGAATTAAATGAAGATTTGAAGGCCGTAATTGCAGCAAAGGCACAGCTTGCACTAAAAGATGCAGATGGCAAGGTCATGAAGCCAGATGCAGAAGGAAAATATCACTTTAGAGCAGCCCAAACTTTAACCTTGGACAGCAATGTAAACGGGTGCACCGTAAATTGGGATAGTTCCGGTACAATTGTATTACCTGACAACGGCAAACAAGAAATCACGATACATGCAACAATTCGAAAAGGCAATGAAAGCACTGTTGCAGATTTTAATCTCGTGCTTTGGTCACGAGGGGAGCAGGACTTAGAGAACCTAAACGGAATCAAAGATAAACTGGAACAGTCAAGCGTATTTATTCAACCATTACAGAGCTACAATCAGACCAAGATTTATCAGGCGATGGAACAATACCTGAGCCGCGCCGGCTATGAAGTGGATACGAAAGACTATTCCTATGACAATGGCGAGGATAAAATCAGCGTTGACTTTGTCAATGCGGGAACCAAGTCCATGCCAAATAACGCCGAAGTAAATCTGCAGCCAGACGGAACAATTCAGTATTTTACAGGAGCAGAAGGTCAAAACGGTACAAAATATGCGCAGTACAATGATGTCGCCTTCAAGCTGAAGCTAGGCACCCAGTCCGTAGACGTTAAGGTTCGCGTACATATCGGCTGGGATGAAAAGGTTGTCGAGCAGAAGCTGGACGATGCGGTCAATACGATTACCTGGGATACTATTAAAGGCGGCAATGAAAATACAGCAGAGACCAAGAAAGAAAATCCTGCTGACTGGTGGGATACGGTTACAGTGGACGGACAGGTTTCAGAGGATTTGACACTGCCAACTACAATCGCAGGACAGCCGGTAACTGTAAAATGGGCATCCATGGATGCAGATGCTGTTCTGGTATCGCAGAATGCAGATGGAAGCTATTCGGCGAAGCTGAACAGGCCGAGGAAAGGGAGCGAGCCGGAAACCTTTACTTTGACAGCTTTGACCACCTTTAATCTCTTTGACGAGTATACGGAGAATGAATTCAAAAATAAGGGGGAGGACACCTTGTGGATGACAGGCACTAGAAACTTTGTCATCACTATCGCGCCGTTGACGGAAGATCCTAGTGAACAGATGCAGACAGCTTTAGAAGAAAAGTATGAAGGTCTTCTGCGAGATTTTGTCGATAAGAAAAAACCAATTGATGTCAACTCTGTAACAAACGATATCCAGATGCCGACATCACAGGCCTTGACCGATGCAGGTGTTATGGACCGCTGGGACTATCAAGTCAAGATGGAGAGTGGGAACACGGACGTGCTGGAATTTAACGGCTACCATGCAGAAGTCTATCGTCCGCTGCCGGGACAGAAAGAAGTGAAAGTGCCGTATACGATTACAATTCATAAGTATAAAAATGAAAAAGACGTATATGCAAAGAAGACTTTTTATCTGACCGTAAAACCTTTGACGGAAAAGGAACTGGAAGACGGTGCCACATTTATGAAGGCAGCATTGGAAGAAAGTGCTTATTGGCAAGGCATCAAAGGTGAGAACGTTTCTAAAGATGAAATCACGGAAGATTTGAATCCATTTGTAGAAATTCTGCAAAATGAAGACGGCTCTTTTGAATATGTCCGAGGGGCTATCAACCTGACTTTTGGCGGCATTGAAGTAGACGACCTCCCGGGCTATGACCCATTTCTCAATGAGACCTGGAGAGAATTCCGCACTAGCAAGCCGCGGGTAATTGAATATGAAACGCTGAAAGTAATACAGCCGGAGTACAACACGAAGGTAAAGATAGACAGTGTACTGACCCACAATGAGTTCGGCAAGTATTGGGAAAAGTACAAGGATACATCAAAAGCGTCTCAGTACCAGCAGTTCCAGCAATTCTACAAACAGCCGGTTTCTACAATGGTTTCTGTTAAAGGCAGCACTGGAACAGACAATCCCAATCCGCCATTAGAGATCAAAGCCTCCGTCTCCATAGATGGTAAAGGCGTGAAAGGCTTTAAAAATATGTCTTCCTATACCGTAGGTGGTCTTGATGCTGATACGACGACCGTCTGGGATGTTGTAAAGACTGCCATGTCTGAGAATCATTATACCTATACTGGAGTAGGAAGCTATGTGGCTTCTATTACGGATCCTTCTGGAGCGACACTCTCCGATACAGATTCTGTTAACAGCGGCTGGCTCTATAAGGTCAACGGCAAATTGCCTGATGTATATATGGGAAGCTGTTATCTGAAGGACGGCGATAAAATTGAGCTGTATTATACGGGAGACTATACCCAGGATCCGGATGCCGGAAATTGGGGAGATAAAGAGACGGAGATTTCACAGGATGTGACACCAACAGTGAAAGACGGCGAGGCTTCTGCTGCTGTCAATAGCACTGAGATGAACAAGCTGATTGAAGAGGCGGTGAAGAACGAAGCCAGTGTCATAAAATTAAGCGTGAATGGAGCAGACAAAGCAGATAAGATTTCTCTGGAACTGCCGAAAGCATCTCTTTCAGATATGGCAGAAAAGACAGATGCATCTTTAAATATTATTACACCGGCAGGAGAGATGAATCTGGACAGAAAGACTATGACGGAGATTGCAAAGGCAGCAACCGGATCGACCGTTATCATTGTCTTTGAAAAGAAGATGACGACGGATGAACAGAAAGTCCTTCTGGGTGAGTCGGCAGCCGTCACAGAAGTAACCCTTCTTTCGGACGGCAAAGAAATCAGAAGCTTTGGCGGAAATAAGCTGAAGCTGCTTCTGCCAGTACCTGATCAGCTGAAGGACAAGGCCGTTGCAGCGGTCGTCATCGGCAATGACGGTAAACTGGAAAAGCTGTCTGGAAAAGTAGTGACCAGGGACGGCAAGGCTTATTACCAGGCAGAGATCTCTCATCTCTCTACATTTGCTGTTGCAGAGGAAACGGCGATAGACGCAGCCGTCAAGGAGCAAGGTGAGGACACCGATGCAGAGAAGAACGCCAGACTGAAGGCCGGGGTCAGGAAGACTACTTTGAAGGCAAAATCCAAAGCCGGAAAGGGCTACATCAGAGTAACCTGGATCAAGTCCAAGGGCTACAAGGTGGACGGCTACGAAGTGTTCAGGGCCACTAAGAAAAACAGCGGATATGGCACGAAGGCCTTCTTCAAGACCAAAAAAACTGCTTACAAGAATACCAAAGGCCTGAAAAAAGGAAGCAGGTATTACTATAAGGTGAGGGGATACAGGACCATTGCAGGTGACAAGGTTTACACCAAATGGTCAAGTAAAGCAATCAGAACAGCAAAATAGCAGATAAGAATATGGAACCCGGGTGCGCCCCGGGTTCTTGTAATTTGAGGCACAACAGCAGTAAAGGAACTTCTGCGATAGGTTTGTGTTATAAGAGGAGCTTTGTAAAGAGTACCAGAAAATCTAAATATCGTTAGATTGACAGACAGTATTTTTTGAAATATAATAGAATAAATTGAATACTTCGTGTTCTATGTTCTTCCCGTAAAGGGAAGCTAAGAGGGAAGCAGGTATAAGTCCTGCGCGGTCCCGCCACTGTAAACGGAGAGTTCTTGTTAAGGCTGTGCCATCCACTGATATCATTATCGGGAAGGATAACAACGAACGTTGACCCGTAAGCCAGGAGACCTGCATAGAGCGAACCTTCTACTGGCGCGGAACCCGGTGGGAGCTTTTTTTAATGTCAGTAAATACGGGCTGTGGAACACCACAGCTTTTTTTAATCTTTGGGCTGCTTAAGGAGGAAGAGAATGAAAACAAACCAACTGATGAGACACATTACATCAGCAATACTCATCGGCATGATACTGTTTACTTGCATGAACCTTGTAGGTATCAATAGGGAGGACGTATATGGGGCTGCCGAAAAAACAGCAACAATTTACGTTACTATAAGCGTAAAAGGAGACATTGCAGTGGCTGACGGTAAGGTTATGGCAGAGGTTCCAGTGAAGGTAAAGACGGCTGACGGGATGACGACCATCGATGCTGTCATGGAAGCTTTTCATAAGGAGTACAAACCGGGCGGATATATCTGTGACCAGTTTGTTTCCAAACTTTGGGGGATCGAAACCAGCAACACTTTGTTTTTTATCAATAACCTATCCATCACAAGCGGTGTGAAATCTGAACCTGTAAAAAATGGCGACAGAATCATTGCCTCAGTCAATGCAGATGATAAGCATTACTCCGACTACTTCTCCTATTTTGGCAAGACAGCTATCACGGGGATCACAGGAGACTCCGTTACACTGTCACTGCAAGGGTTTATGGGGATGACACAGAATGCAGATCCGCAGGCCATCCCAAATGCAGAAGTGGGAATTGTGACAAAAGATGGATTTCAGGAATTGGACGGGATCGTGACCGATCAAGACGGTAAAGTGGTTATTCAACTAGATAAAGATACCTTTCAGGCAGGAAAAACCTATTATCTTTCTGCAAGAGGAACCGTATCGACAACTGTAACGGATTGGAATACAGAAGGCAACCCCGCCGTCAATGTGGATGCTCCGCTGATTGCACCGATTTGCAAAATATCTGTGGACAGCAAAGTGGCTGCCGGTGTGAAAGCAACGAGGATAACCGATTTAAAGACAAAGGTGTCTAAAGGAAAGGTAGTGCTGACCTGGAAGAAAACAGCAGGTTACAAGACAGAGGGATATCAGATTTATAGATCTGCCAAAAAAGACGGCGTATATAGAAGCATTGGTAAAACCGCTGCAAGAAAATATACAAACAAAAGCAGCTTAAAAAAGGGAACACGTTACTACTACAAAGTGAGAGGCTATAGAACGGTAGACAAAAAAACTGTTTATACGAAATGGTCTCAAACAGTTAGTGCGAAAGCAAGATAGAAAGAAGAGGTAGGAAAGAATGAAGAGAAAAATTTTATCGCTTCTCGTTGTCCTCTGTTTGGTCATGTCGTCTATGACATGCTTATCATGGGGCACAGAAGGCGCAGGAACGTCTTATAAGACGGCTATGAGTAAAACAGAGAGCTATATGATAAAAAAGCTGTCACAGCCCGGATATGGTGATGAATGGTATATCATCGGACTGGCCAGAGGCGGCGCGGCTGTTACAGATTCTACATATGAAACTTATTATAATAATTTAGTCAAAGAAGTAAAAAAGTGTAAAGGCGTACTGGACAAGAGAAAATATACAGAGTATTCCAGAGTGTGCTTAGCGGTAACCGCTATCGGCAAAGACCCGAAGAATGTGGGCGGCTACAATCTGCTGAAAAAGCTGGCAGACTTTGAGAATGTAAAATGGCAGGGCATCAACGGACCGATTTGGGCTTTGATTGCGTTAGACAGTGATATGTATGAGATTCCGACCGTTAAAAGTGTGGAAGTACAGACTACAAGAGATTTATTGATAAAAGAAATTCTGAATCAGGAAATTGAAGGCGGCGGATTTTCTCTCGATGGAAAAACGCCTGACAGTGATATAACCGGTATGGCCATCCAGGCTTTAGCGGGCTATATGAACAGAAGCGAAGTAAAAACTGCCGTAGACAGAGCGCTGATAGTACTCTCTGATATGCAGAAAGCTGACGGCGGCTTTGATTCATGGGGAACGAAAAATGCAGAAAGCAATTGTCAGGTGATCGTAGGGCTGACAGCCCTGGGGATTGATCCAACCAAAGATAATCGCTTTATCAGAAATGGAAAATCAGTGCTCGACGCTTTGCTGACTTATTACGACGAAAACAGTGGTGGATTTCGCCATGTAAATACTAGTACAGCAGGATATAAGCCAGTGGTCAATTCCATGGCTACGGAACAGGGATATTACACGTTAGTGGCCTATGACCGATTGCTCGGCGGAAAGAGTTCGTTATATGATATGACGGATGGGAAGACCATCTCCAAACCAAAGAAAGCAGCCATTACCTCGCTGAAATCGACGAAAACAAAGACCATGACGGTTAAATGGAAAAAGATTAGCGGGGTGAAGGGTTACCAGATCAGATACGCGGTGAGCAGTAAGTTCACCGGCAGTAAGAGCACAACTGCTTCCAAGTCGTCGACGGTAAAAACGATAAAATCTTTGAAAAAAGGTAAAACATATTACGTAAAAGTAAGGGCTTATAAAACAGACGTCAAGGGCAACAAGATTTATGGAAGCTACAGCACGGTGCAAAGGGTTAAAGTGAAATAAGTATGGATAAGGATTTTGAAAAGAAAGTGAAGCGCAAGCGGCTGCGCGTCATTGCCGTAATTCTGATTGTAGTCGCACTGGCTGTGTACCTGATTCTTGATATGAACGTTGAGAAGGCAGATTACTCGGATTCTTTAAAGGAGCAGATTAAAACCGCCCAGGAACTGCTCTCTGATCAACGGAACAACGCAGGGAATGAAAAGGGGCAGTACGCCCAGTACACACTGCTTGCTTTTGAAAGGCAGATTAAGTCGGCAAAACAGATTTCTAAATCTGAAGACAGCGAGTACAACGACAAAAAAGAGGCTTATGAGGCTTTGAAAGACCAGACAAAGGAATTTAAAAATGCGGAAAACGGAGATGTCGTAGAACAGTCTGTAGTTAAGAAACTAGCTGCATCAAAAGAAGCAAAAGAGTATACGATAGAGATCAAGGATAAGAAGGAGATGACCTATACCCTTGATGGCGCCAATGTAAAAAAGCCTGTAACAATTAATTTGACGGCAAAGGAAGAGGGGCCGTATTACGAGCAGATTAATCATATTCTTAGCAAATTGTCATTGCAGGGACAGATTATCTCGTTCTACCAGCAAGGCACCTTTGGGGGCACACTTAAGGTCTCTATTCCTATCTATAGCGAGAAGAAAACAACAGGATGGGCATATAAAGTTGACTTAGAGAAGGGCAAATTGGAGTTTGTATCCAAGGCGAAGATCGACCTTAAGGCACAGCAGGCGGCCTTTTCTGTCGAGGAGGGCGGAGATTACGTCGTTCTGACTAAAAAAATTCACAAAGACGCTGAGAAGACGGTGGATATTAAAAAAGCAGAAAAAGCCGTTGAGGATAAGAATGACAGCGGCACTTCGAAGGATTCCGATCAGAATAACAACACGGGAAACGGCGGCGGTTCTTCACCGGCAACGACCCCAGAAGAGGAAAAAATCTCTGTTTCCATAGAAATTAGATGTGACACGTTGGCCAATGATTTATCAAAGCTAGAGGACCCGGCGCTGGAGGCTTACGTTCCATCAGACGGAATCATTTTGCCGACTACGAAGGTTACTGTCAAAAAAGACAGCACCGCATATGATGTGCTGAATAGGGTATGCAGAAATAAAAACATTCAAGTAGAGTCGTCGTATACGCCGACTTACGGTTCTTATTACGTAGAGGGCATCAATTATCTCTACGAGTTTGACGGCGGCAAGTTAAGCGGCTGGATGTACAAGGTCAATGAAAGTTTTCCTAATTATGGAAGTTCTGAATACACGCTGAAGGACGGAGATAAGATTGTCTGGGTTTATACTTGCGATCTGGGCAAAGACGTGGGCGATAACAGCATGTCGTGATAAGAAAAATTGTGTTGATTTTATGTCAGTATGATGATAGAATGAAGACACGAAAAACAATTACATATCGGCGTTTTATGTTCTCCTCTTAAGGAGGAGCTAAGAGGGAAGCAGGTGTAAGTCCTGCACGGTCCCGCCACTGTAAATGAGGAGTTCTTCTCTAAGGCACAGCCACCCACTGGGAAACCGGGAAGGGAGAGAAGGATGATGATTCACGAGTCAGGAGACCTGCATAATTCGATTTCTAGTCGGCGGAGAAACGACGAGGATGGAAAGAAAACTGTCAGTTAATACGGACTGTGGCTATTTAGTCATGGTCCGTTTTTATTTGTCTGTAAGAAAGCTGGCTAATATGGACCAGACAGACGTCAAAAGAATGCCGAGCATATATTTGTTTGTACAGCAATCCACGTAAGGGGGACTGCTTACATATAGAAAGAGTGGCCACTCTTTAGCAGAACTGCAGCAATTCCGCTGCGATTCTTAGGTAACATAAGAAGAGCATTATGCTCTAAAAGATAAAGGAGGTCAAAAATGACTAAAAAACGTTCAAGAAGAATCATTGCTGTTATGATGGCAATGGTAATGACAATGGCAATGATGTTTGCTATGACGACAACATCGTTTGCAAGTACAGCGGATCCGTCCGTAAAAGTATCCGTTACCTATGGTAACTTTGACACATCTGGCAACTATACAGGCAATGGCGTCATTAATGCACAGCTGCCTACACAGATTGCAAACTATAATGTAGATATCGCAACAGTCGATTACTATATTAGCGATATGAATTTGAAATCTGTTTATTTGCCGGCAGGTGTCACTGATCCTCAAGCAGGCGATGCAACAGTAATTGATGCAATTATTGCAGCAGTTTGGGATAATTACTCCAATGAAGATGAAAGCGGAAATCCTACCGTCGTAGGCGGATGGGACAGCTGGACAACACCAAATGGCGGCTATATTTCCAACATCGTTAATTACCCACTAGTGTCCAATGCAACAACCTATTTTAAGGGCGAAAATGGAAACAAATGGGGTCGCTCAACAGGCACTGGATGGAACGTAGCATATAAGTATGCTGACGGAACCATGACAGCTGCCAGCGGATATACCAGCAACATTAAATTGGTAGATGGCATGGAAATCATATTTGATGTCAGCCCATATGATATGACTTGGGATACAGGATCCGCTTGGACTGAGTAAGTTATAACTATGATAGAACAAGCTGCTGCCCAGTACGGCGGCTTGTTCGTTTCTTTGCTTATAGGGAGAAATGATGAGAAAGAAAGTAATAAGTATAATTGCTGTATTTGCACTAATACTTTCCATGCTTCCAGTTCAGGTCATGGCAAGCAATGTTCCAGAACCTCAAGTGGGGGCGAGCGATATTAGTGGTATTGAGATTCAACTAATTGATTCACGCACTTCTAAACCGAATGATATTCAGCTAAAGGAATCTTTTAGACCAGAAAACGAGGAGTATGATATTGTGCTGCCTTGGCATATGGCGCTAAATTCAAAACTCCAAGTTAAATACCAGGGAGATGATCTGCCAAATGATGTAAAAGTAACTGCTAAATATCCTGGTGTAGGAGGGGGCGCAGCCATCGAACTATCTTCGGATAACTTTGCAAAGCTTGAGACTTATTTGACCCAGGATGTTAAAACTTTGGAAATCCAGGTTGGGAATAACTCGGGTGTTCCGAAAACATATAAAATTAATATTAAATATCAACAATTTTTAACAGGTCTGGAATTAGAGGATGATAATGGAAATACACGAGATATAGCACCTTCTTTTTCTTATGATACTTTATCGTATACTGCTGAGATTCCAAAGTCCGTTACAGCAATTACAGTAAAAACGCAGAGTGCTGGAAATGCAGCTATTACTGTGAACGGAGTTTCTGGAAAGGAAGTTAAAATAACACCGGACTGGAGTAATGGGGATACAATGGAGATTCCCATTGTAGTAAGTACTGACGGCTTTGAAAGTACAACGTATACTTTAACACTGCAGAAAACAGAAATTGACTACGTACCATATTTTACAACAAATCTCAAGACAATTCCGCCTATTAGCTATGTGCAGGGGGCAGAGAGTAAGCCTTTAACTGTAGCAGTACATACAGAAGGAAACGGAACGTTATCCTATCAGTGGCACAAGGTTGCTTCTAAGACCGCAAGTCCAAGTAATACGACTAAAATTGCTGGTGAAACTGCAGCCTCCTACAAACCTCCAACTACTTATGGAACAAGTGGAATGGGCAATTTTTATAAATGCAGAGTCACATATATAGTTAATGGAAAAACCTATACGTTAGACAGCAATGCGGCGAATATCAAGATTACGGCAACAAGTGCGGCGACACCAGAAATTACAAAACAGCCTGTAACAGAGGCAAACTATGGACAGGGGGAAAAGGCTACGGCATTATCTGTTACTGCAAAAAGAGCGGATGGCGGAACATTGTCTTACCAATGGTATAAAGCTGATACTGCAACCGAAGTAGGAGAACTGATAGAGGGTGAAACGAAAACTACTTATACCCCGGACACTTTAGAAAGCGGCGAATTCTATTATTACTGCAAGGTAACGAACACGATAAATAAGCTCACCGCATCGACGGACTCTGATCGTGCCAAAGTGACTATAAAAGAACAAGAATTGGATAAAATCTTTACGAACGGGGGGAAAGGCACTGAAGATGAACCGTATATATTAAAGACTAGCGACGATTTATCAGCAATACAAAAGCTGGTAAACGAAAAGGGAATTAGTCTGGAGAATATTTACTTCATTTTCTCTGATGATGTGAATACAATTACTCTTCCAACAGAGTGGACACCAATAGGTGTTACAAAAGACGGAACAAATGACATTAAAAAGGGCGAAAATTTAAACGCATTTTCAGGCAATATTGATGGTAACGGTAAGCAATTGACGGTTCCGTCAGGGAGTAAACCTTTACTTGGTTATGTCAAAGGTGCTGTCGTCAAAAATCTGAATATTTATGGTGAAAAAATTGATGGATACGGCTTAGTCAATAACTATTCAGGTGTGGATTTAAGCGGAAGTGCAATTATGATAGATAATGTAACTCTGAAGACAGGGACTCAGACGAAGAAGGCGGGTTTCATTGGCGCTGAGATATCTACAAATGGATTTGCCGGCTGCTCTGCAGATTTTGTTGTAACAATTCGTGGTTGTACCATTGAAGAAGGTGTTACCATTGGCTATGATGCAGATCAGACTATGATTGGTTCCTTTGCTGGTCGAATACAGGGAACTATTGAAAATTGTACAAGCAAGGCTACGGTCAAGGGCAAAAACTATGTCGGGGGCATGCTTGGAGCAAGAGATAATGCGCTTGGCATATGCGAAGTGAAAAATTGCACCTTTGACGGCAGTGTCACAGGCGATGAAAACGTCGGTGGTATTGTCGGTGGCGGCTATGTGAATAACTCAGCCCCTAACGGAGCGCATATTACAATAAAGAGCTGCTCTGTGAAAGGAGCTGTTGAAGGAAACAAAAACGTTGGCGGTATTCTTGGCGGAGATGTCTTTGTGGCACATACATGGAACCCGTCCTCTATTGTTGGAAATACATTTACAGGGACGATCAAAGGCCGTGAAAATGTCGGCGGTATTATCGGATACTATAATGGCTTAAATAAGCTTGATAACATAGCGGGCAACTTTTATACTACTAGCTGTGGTGCTGACAAGGGTATTGGTGCAATAAAATTTGTAGATACCAATTATAAAAATCCGACAGCTGTAAATGGAACAGTTTACTTCAGTACAGAGAAAGGTACTGATAAATGCCCGTCAGTAAGTGGATGCATTTGGAAGGCATCCTCGAACCGTACAGATGACCCATTAGGTAAGAATAAGGATTCTCTAGCAAAGGCAACCAACGAAATGCCTGAGAAAATTTGCTATGAGCTGGCTGTTGCCGGCGACTATAAAACTACATACTATATCGGGGATGAATTGGATCTTTCCGGGGCAAAATTCACCGCTCAATGGACAAATGGAGACGTTACCAATCCAGAGGCGAAAGACATTACAGTAACCGGTTATGACAAAAATACTAGGGCGAAACAGACTGTTACACTCGCCTATGGTGATGCAAAGACCGAAATTACAGTAACAGTGCTTCAAAAGGTAGATCCTGAGAATCCGAATATAACAGTAAACTTTACACTAATGGGTGACAGCGTGCATGATAGTACAACGACACATACCCTATCAGCAGGAAATCTGACCACATGGATCAGTCAGAAATCCTATGAGGTTTCTGTTAATGCTACCGTATGGGATTTAATGCAGATAGTAGAGGCGCAGAACTCCGGTCTAAGCTTTTCTAATCCGAGCGGTAACTATGTTAACTCGGTTACATATGATGGAACAACTCTCGCAGAATTTACTAACGGTCAGAATTCTGGTTGGCTATATACTCTTAACGGAAAGCATCCAGAATTAGGTGTTAGCGAGCAATTCCTTAGCAAGGGCGACACTATCGTTTTTCACTACACCGATGATTATACGAAAGAAGAAGGTTCAGACAAGTGGCAGGAGGAAGAAAAACAGCCTGTATCCCAGGACGTATCCGCAACTGTCAAAGATGGGGAAGCGTCGTCATCTGTGACAACTTCCGATGTAGATAAGCTCATTGAAGGAGCAATAAAGAACGAGGCAGCCACTATTGAGCTCAATGTCAAGGGTGCAGAGAAAGCTGATAAAATTAGTTTGGAACTGCCGAAAGCATCCCTGTCAGGAATTGCCTCCAAGACGGACGCAGCTTTGAATATCATAACGCCGGCAGGTATTGTAAACCTAGATAGAAAGACCACGACGGAGATTGCCAAGACAGCGGAAGGGGCAACCATAAAACTTGTTCTGGAGAAGAAGGCTGCAACAGATGAACAGAAAAAGCTTCTTGGAGCTGATGCAGCAATTACAGAAGTGCGCCTGCTGTCAGGAGACAAGGAGATTAACACTTTTGATGGAAATAAACTAAAGATTTCCCTCCCTGTGCCAGACAAGTTGAAAGACAAAACTCTGGCGGCAGCGTATATAAACGATAAGGGGCTGCTGACTAAAATAGAGGGTAAAGCTGTCACCAAAGACGGGAAGTCATTCTATCAGATTGCAACGCCGCATCTGTCACAGTTTGTCGTTGCAGAAGAAGCTGCTATTGACGCGGCAATTAAAGCGCAGGGCGAAGAAACAGACGCAGAGAAGACAGAACGCATTAAAAAGGGTGTGCAGGCGACGACTCTGAAGGTAAGCGCTTCTGGCGGAAAAACTTACGTCAATTTAAAGTGGTCCAAGTCCAAAGGATTCAAGGTGGACGGATATCAGGTATACAGAGCGGCAAAGAGCACCAAGAACTTCAAGGCGTATGGCACAACGAAGAAAACTACTTATAAGAATGCAAAGAACCTGGCCAAAGGAACCAGATATTATTACAAAGTGAGAGGCTATCGGACCATCGATGGAAAGAAAGTCTATACGAAGTGGTCGAAGGTGATTTATCGCACAATGAAAGGAAGTTCTATCGATGTAGGCGTGAAAAACACCAGCATCAAGCTTTCTGCAGTGGTCGGCAAAGGATATGTGAAGCTGAACTGGAAGAAGTCTGTCGGTTATAAAGTGGACGGATACCAGGTATACAGAGCAGTAAAAAGCAGCAAGAACTTCAAGAAATATGCAGCGACGAAGAAAACGACCTATAAGAATACCAAGAATTTGAAAAAGGGATTCAGATATTACTATAAAGTGAGAGGCTACAGGACCATAGGTAAGGAGAAAGTCTATACCAAGTGGTCAACAACGGCTATAAGAATAGCCAAATAACTGAACAAATCAGTCGGTGCTTCAAAAGAAGCACTGACTGATTTTCATTTATCCATGATTTGAATATTGCGGCTATGTACTGTGATAAGCGCTATGCCATGAAGGAGGGACGAATCGTAGGTTCCGGTACGCCGAAAGCACTTTTGACAAGGGAATTTATCAGTGAAGTCTACGAAGTGGATGCACAGATTTATCACGGAAAAGACGATCAAATCCACATCTTTTACCATTCTGGAAAGCAGGAGCTTTAGTTTTATCAAGAACGATGCAGCAAAGAAACGGCTTGACTCGTTTTTTTGCTGCTGATATACTTGAGTGGAAGTATCCAGAAAAGTCGAGGAACAGAACATGAAATTTGTAATGTCATATAGCTGCGGCAAGGACAGCACCCTTGCCCTGCATAAGTTCATAGAGGCGGGGAACGAACCCGTCGGCCTTTTGGTCATGGTCAACGAGGCACTGGACCGCTCGTGGTTTCACGGGGCGGACTACAAGCTTTTGGACAAGTTTTCAAAGGCGCTGGACATCCCTTTGATTCTGTGCCCCTCAAAAGGGGAGGCGTATCATATTGCATTTGAAAGAGGACTGGCAGAGGCCATGAAACTGGGGGCGGAAATGGCGGTATTCGGCGATATCGATATTGAAAATAATCGCAGATGGAGTGAAGACAGATGCAAAAGCGTCGGCATAAAAGCTGAATTTCCACTGTGGCAGCGGGGACGCGAGGAAGTCGTCAGGGAGATTATCGGCAGCGGTTTCCGGTGCATCATAAAATCCATAAATAATAAACTCCTGCCAAGGGAGATTTTAGGCTGTCTTTTGGGAGACGACACAGCAGAAATCATGGCGTCCTGCGGTATCGATCTCTGTGGTGAAAATGGTGAGTACCACACCATCGCAGTAGGCGGGCCTGTTTTTAAAAGTGCGCTTAAATACCAGTTGGGAGAAATCTTGGACTTTGGGGACCGATCTGTAATCGATATCAAATAGACCTGTCCTTTTATTGTCCTCCGATACGGTCGGAGGATTTTTTTAAAAAGTTGGTTAGCGCACGCTAACTTTTTTGACTGGAAATCTTGACACGCCGCACAAAATGGAATAAAATAACTCCATAGGTTAGTTTTGACTAACCACCTTGCAAGGTTAAAACGAAAGAGGGAGATAATTTGAAAAACCATAAGTTTTGGGCATGGGCAATGATGGCCTGTGCTTTGATGGCCTTTATTACGGGCTATGGTCCAAAGAGAAGAAAATCAAGAGAAGACTAAATTATGATCGGAGTGTAGAAAGATGAAAAAGAAAGATGTGAAAGGACTTGCCTGTTTTGCCGGAGGTCTTTTGTTCGGTACAGCGGGAGTTAAGGTCTTGGCCAGCCAGGATGCAAAGAAAGCATACGTCCAGACTACGGCGGCAGCATTGCGTGCGAAGGAAAGCGTTATGGACACGGTGAATAAGGTACAGGAAAATGCGGAAGATATTTTGGCAGAGGCTAAGCAGGTAAACGAGGAGAGAGAAAAGAAAGAGACAATATGAGAATACATATTGAACATGAAATTCAGGGCAGAATTCGGTTTGCCAGCGGATATGGGGAAATGACCGATGAGCAGGCGGATATGCTGCTGTATTATCTGCTCTCTCTTCAAGGCGTAGAAAAGGCGAAGGTCTATCAGCGCAGTGGTAACGCAGTCGTTTGCTTTTCCTGCGGCAGGGAGGCGTTAGTTGAGGAAATCTCACTTTTTACAATCGATGATGAAAGTGTGAAGAAGCTGGTTCCCGAACATACTTCGAGAGCCTTGAACAACGAATACAAGCACAAGCTGGTCAATTGTATCCTGAAGCGGATCGTCACCGGCTATCTGCTGCCCGCGCCATTTCGTCAGATATGGACAAGCATCAGGTTTTTGCGTTATCTGAAGGACGGCATCCTGTGTCTGGCGCATAGAAAGTTAGAAGTACCTGTTTTGGATGCCACGGCTTTAGGCGTATCCATCTTCCGCGGAGATTTTAAAACCGCAGGATCTGTAATGTTTATGCTCACCATCGGTGAATTGATGGAAGAATGGACTCACAAGAAATCCGTAGCGGATCTGGCAGGGAGCATGGCGCTCAATGTAGATAAGGTTTGGATTTGCAATGGTGATGACAAGCGGCAAATTCCTCTCAGCAATGTACAGATTGGTGATCTGATACACATTACGGTGGGTACGATGATTCCTTTGAACGGCGTTGTTGAGCAGGGCGAAGCTACGGTTAATCAGGCGTCTCTGACAGGAGAGTCTTTACCAGTAAAAAAGGGAAAGAGTGCCTCTGTTTATGCAGGCACTGTGCTGGAAGAAGGGGAACTTTATATTCGTGTCACACAGATTGCCGGCAATACGCGCTATGAGAAGATCATCAACATGATTGAAGCCTCAGAAAAGCTGAAAGCCATGGTAGAGAGCAAGGCCGAGCATCTGGCAGACCGATTAGTTCCATACAGTTTTCTTGCTACTTTGCTGACATGGCTTCTGACGAGAAATCCGCAAAAAGCCGCGACCATATTGATGGTAGATTTCTCTTGCGCACTAAAGCTTTCCATGCCTGTTACGGTGCTGTCTGCCATGAGAGAGTGTAATCAACATCAGATTGTGGTAAAAGGCGGAAAGTTCCTCGAAGCAGTAGCTCAGGCGGATACTCTGGTCTTTGATAAGACAGGAACCCTGACGCAGGCAAAACCTTCGGTTGAAAGCGTAATACCGTTTAACGGACATAAACAGGACGATATGCTTCGTATTGCCGCCTGCTTAGAAGAACACTTTCCACATTCTATCGCCTCTGCAGTCGTGCACCAGGCGGAAAAAGAGGGACTTGACCATAAGGAAATGCATGCAAAGGTAAATTATATCATTGCTCATGGGATTGCTTCCGAGATAGAAGGGAAGAGAGTCTACATTGGAAGTCATCACTTTATCTTTGAAGATGAGAAATGTGCGGAGCCGGTGTTAGAACACGATAAGTTTCATGGACTCTCAGAGGATGGTTCTCTTCTGTATATGTCTATCGCCGGTGAGCTGGCTGCGGTTTTGTGCATCAAAGATCCTCTGCGGGAAGAAGCTCCGGCTGTGATTGCAAAGCTGAAGGAAATGGGAATAGGCAAAATTGTCATGATGACCGGAGACAGCCAACATACGGCAAAAGCGATCGCTAGACAGGTCGGCGTAGATGAATATTTTGCAGAGGTGCTGCCAGAGGAGAAAGCCGGCTATGTACTGACGGAAAAGGAACAGGGACGCACTGTCATCATGATTGGTGATGGCATCAATGACTCTCCTGCACTTTCTGCAGCAGACGTGGGTATCGCCATCAGCGAAGGCGCCCACGTAGCACGAGAAATTTCCGATATTACGATTTCTCAGGATAATCTGTATGAACTGGTGGTGCTGAGGGAGCTGAGCGACCAGTTGGTAAACCGGATTTCAAGCAATTACAGAGTTGTCATAGGCTTTAATTCGGCATTGCTTCTCATGGGACTTGCTGGTCTGATCACACCGCAGATGTCGGCATTTTTACACAACATGTCCACGCTGGGCATCGGCATGCACAGCATGACGAATCTTTTACCGGAGGATATTGACAAGGATTTTTGATACTGATATACTAATCTCTGTAAGAACTGAATATTTGCGTTCTGTGTTCTTCTCCGCATTGGAGAAGCTAAGAGGGAAGCAGGTTAAAATCCTGCGCGGTCCCGCCACTGTAATGGAGGAGCTTAATCTAAAGGTGCCACTGGCCTTATGGCTGGGAAGGCGGATCAAGCGACGATTCCTGAGCCAGGAGACCTGCATAGAATATTTTCCAAGGGCGGTGAACCCATTCGGAAAGAGAAGATCAGTGAAATACGGACTGTGGCATCTGCCACAGTCTTTTTTGATTGCGAAAGGAGATTACATATCATGAACCTAAGTTGGTTAAAAAATCCTAATAATGTGGTGTACGCCGACGTTGACAAATTTGTTGACAACTTCGGTAAAGAAACAGGCATTGAGAATCTGAGACAGAAAATTGAGGAATTTGATGCCTATCCGACCAAGGAGGGCGTCGTTTTAAAGGGAAAGAAGAGAACCTCGATCAAACTCTTCATTCCGGATCTCGTCTTTGACGAGCACATCGAAATGGGGGAAAATGTTTGGATCTATATGGGGGAGAGCTACGAGTGTTATTGTCTATACGGAATCAATGATAAGGGATTCTGTGAAGAAGCGTCGGAATACAAATTTTTTAGTCACAAAAACTGCGAGTATTTTCCCTGTCACAGAACGGTAGATGAGGAAAATTACAACTGTATTTTCTGCTATTGTCCACTTTATGCCATGGGCAGGGACTGCGGCGGTAATTTTCTCTACTTGGACAACGGCGTCAAAGACTGCAGCGGCTGCATGGTACCCCACAAGAGAGAAAATTACGATCACATGATGGAAAAACTGATGGAATTCCATAAAAGTCTGCGTGAAAAGGTTTGACTTTGGGGACAATCTGCAATATAATGAAGTAGTAAATCAATACAATTTTATGTTCCTTTTCTCGTCATGGAGAAGAGGCTAAGAGGGAAACAGGTTAGATGCCTGTGCGGTCCCGCCACTGTAATGGAGGAGTTTCATCTCGTATGCCACTGGATTTTCTGGGAAGGCAGATGAAGCGACGATTCCAGAGCCAGGAGACCTGCATAAAATTATTTCTATTCCGGCGGTGAACTGGGTTAGAAAGTTGCAAGAACAGCAAATACGGGCTGTGGGTTATCCACAGTCTTTTTATATTTATAGGTGGACGGATAACCGAGCTTTTCATTCTTTTTTCATAATTGAGGCAGGATTCGTCACCCTGCCTCAAAACATTTTTTGTCTGCAGAGGCGTGAAAGGAAGTTTATGAGAGAGCAGATATATATCGCCACTTTTTCAGAAAACGCTATCGATGTCATTCGTAACAATGGCTTCAATATTGAACTGAACGATTTATGTATTTCAGAGAATCTAGATCCGGAAAAAGTAAGAGAAACGATGTCTGAGATGAAGCAAGAGATTGCAAACGCAGGAGCAGAGCGGGCTATTATCCATGGTCCATTCACCGAAATTATTCCGGCGTCCATTGATCACAGAGCGGTGGAATTGGGACTGACCCGTCTCAATGAGGCTCATGCGGTGGCTGAGAAATTGGGAATCAAGAAAATGGTCGTTCACTCTGGACACATGCCCTTACTGTACTTCAAGGAATGGCACAAAGAAAAATCTCTCTATTTCTGGCAAGAATTTATGAAAGACAAACCAGAGGATTTTGTCATCTATATTGAAAATGTGTTTGAAGATGAACCGCTGATGATGAAAGAAATCATTGAAGAATTAAACGATTCCAGAATACAGATTTGCCTGGACGTGGGACATGCCAATGCGGTCACTTGTGAGGACTTTGATATCCACGACTGGATTCGTATTCTGGGACCGATGATCGGTCACTTTCACCTGCACAACAACGACGGCAAAGAGGACTTGCATGGACCGCTGGATAGGGGCACGATGGATATGATCGCCGTCCTGGATTCCATCAAGACCTATTGCAGACCTGATGTGACGATGACCATAGAGAGCCGTACCTGCGCATCCAGTGCAGCGTGGATTATCCAACATTTTAAGTAAAGATGTAAAACGAGAGCGTCGTCCTGTTGAAGATAAATCATCAGGACGGCGCTTTTATATGGAAAATTTTAAAAATTAAAGATAATTTGATATTATAAAAGAATTTGACACGGACGTTTCAGAAAAATTAGAAATATTTGCGAAATCTGTTTTAGCGCCGACACTTTTGCTTTGGCATAACCTTTGCACTTTAATGAATATAATAAACTTATTAAAGATTTGTGAATTAGGAAAGGATTATGAATTATGAACGAAAAGAAAGTTTTAAAAGACAGTCTGGTAGTCGGATTCGCCATGTTTGCCGTATTCTTTGGCGCAGGCAATCTGGTATTCCCACCACAAATCGGATTGGTGTCTGGAGCCAGTGTTATCCCTGCAGCGATTGGTCTTGCGCTCTCTGGAATTTTGTTCCCGATGTTGGCAGTTGCAGCAGTAGGAAACACCGGGACAAAGATTGAAGATATCACTTCGCACGTACATTCTAAACTCCATGTGCTCTGTATGGTAGTAGGCATTATGGCTGTAACCTTTGGAACCATTCCAAGGTGTGGCGGTGTGGCCTATGAAATCGGGCTTATGGGAATTCTCCCGGAATTGCCACCCATTTCAAAATGGATATTTCTCTTGATTTTCTTTGGCATCGCGTTCCTGATTGCCAGCAGTAAATCAAGCGTCATGGATAATATCGGCAAATTTATCACACCGGCTCTTTTGATCTGTCTGTTGATTATCGTGGTTTTGACAGTCGTCAATCCGCTGGGAACGCCTTCCGGCGGAGTCACAGAGAATCCATTTACTAACGCATTTTTGACAGCGATCAACACTGGAGATGTCGGAACTGGCATCGTCTGCGCAGGCATTTTCATTACGACGCTGAATGCGAAAGGTTATAAACCAGGCAGAGAGCAGAAAAAAATTCTCTTTCGCGTCATTGTCGTTGCCTTTGTTCTCCTGTTTGTCATCTACGCGGGGCTTTGTTATCTGGGCTCTACTGGAACAAAGTTCTTTGCACCTGATACAGAAAACACCGTTTTATTGGTAGGATTAGTCAGAAAGCTGGCCGGATATGGAGGCATTGTGGTGCTTTCTCTAGCAATTATTTTCGCATGTTTTACAACGGCAGCAGGTATGATCGCCACTGCAGCAGACTGGATCAATATGTTGTCAAAGGATAAGATCCCGTACAGAATCGCCGCGTTGGCGCTTTCCATTGCCATCATGCTGGTAGCGTCCACAGGTGTCAGCTTTATCATCAGACTTTCGGGCCCGCTGTTTAACTTTTTATTCCCGATGTACATGACATTGACGGTTCTCGGTGTCTGCAAGAAATTGATTCCAAATGACGGAGTATGGAAGGGCTCCATTCTGATGGCATTGATTTTCGGTCTCTACCGCGCATATTCTGTAGCGGTTACCAACGGACTGATTTCATTCCGTTTGACAGCAATTGATCATCTGGTTGCTGCCATTCCGCTGGCGGAATCCGGATTTCCGTGGCTTGTTCCTGCAATTGTGGGAGGTATTGCAGGCGGCATCATCTTCAAGGTGCTGGGAAAAGAAAGCATCATAGATGAAATGGATAGAATGCTTGCAGAAGATGAGCAGAACGCTGCGGCATAAATAAAAGTTTGACCATTGCTGGCGGAGGGAGAGCGATAAAAATCGGTGGCCCTCCGCCTGCAGCCTTTGATGGTACGGCTGATACGCACTAGTTATTCTCTGAACTGGCCGCTCCGAGCCAGCTGGCAATGGACAGGGTGGACAAAATATGATATACTGGCCAAAATGGAGGTATCATAACTATGCGTGAAAATGAATTTGATTATGACAGGGGATATGAAGAAAATATGGGAGACAGTGTGGGCGCTTATACCACCAAGACTTTTCAGTGGATGTTTCTGGGCCTTCTGACCACCTTTGCCGTGGCATTCTTTGGCTATTATACGGGAGCCATCTTCTTTATTTTTGCGATTCCATATGTGCCAATTGTACTTTTGGTGGCTGAACTTGCAGTCGTTTTGATTCTTTCAGCCCGCATACAGAAGCTCCAGGTGGGTACGGCACGGGTACTCTTCTTTGCTTATGCCGTACTTAACGGCGTGGTGTTCTCAGCCTATTTCCTGATATACGAGAAGACGAGACTGATTCTGATCTTTGCAATGACAGCGGCATATTTTGGCATCATGGCACTGTACGGACATGTCACCAAAAAGGACCTCTCCCGTATGCGTCCTATTTTGATAAGCGGTCTGCTTTTCCTGATTGTCTGCGGACTGCTATCCTTATTCCTGGATTTGGGGGATTTTGACAGAATCGTGTGTCTGGTCGGTATTGCCGTATTCCTGGGCTTCACAGCTTACGACACCCAGAAGATCCGTACCTATTACAACTGCTATCAGGGTGATCAGGCGATGTTGGCACGGGCGTCCATATTCTCCGCCCTGCAGCTATATCTGGACTTCATCAACCTGTTCTTGTATCTGCTGCGCCTCTTAGGAAGGGCAAAAAAGTGATCTATAAATAAACTGAAAGGGGCTGCCTGCGTTAACGGAAAATAACCGTTAGGGCGACGGCTCTTTTTGTTTATCATAAAATCGCTGCATTTATTTACTTTCTTTGGAAAATATGTTCGAAAATAAGCTTGACTTTATAAAATAGTGGTCGAAATAATTAAAAAACAAGCTTTTATGGCGGATTTGCCGGTTTCCTCTCAAAAGGCAGAATGTCATAGCACCCCATCACATTTTGTGATAAAATAGTAGGCGGAAAACGACGAAGGAGAAATGAATATAGATGAGTTTAGAGAGACTGAATGAGAAACAGAGAAAAGCCGCGATGCAGGTGGAGGGGCCGCTTCTGATCCTGGCAGGGGCGGGATCCGGCAAGACCAGCACCATGACGGAACGTATTGCGTATATGATAGAACAGGGAATTCCTTCCTATAATATTTTGGCGGTGACTTTTACCAATAAGGCTGCCGGAGAAATGAGAAGCAGAGTAGAGGAATTGGTTGGCAGATGTGATGATATGTGGATTATGACGTTCCACGCCATGTGCCTGCGGATGCTTCGCTACAATTGTGAGGCTATCGGCTACGACCATAATTTTGTCATCTACGACGGTACGGATCAGAAGACCATTGTCAAGAACATCCTCAAAGGGCAGGGGATTAACGACAAAGAGTTCAGCGCGCCTTATCTTCTCAGCATTATCAGTGATTACAAAGAGAAAGCGGTATCTGCTGACGAATATCGTGATGCGGTAGAAGATAATTATAAGACAAAGGTCATCTACAGCGTTTTCAAAGCTTACGAAGACGAATTGAAGAAGAACAACGCTATGGATTTTGACGACCTGCTTCTGAACACGGTCAAACTCTTCGAGCGTGACGAGGCGATTCTGCTCAGATACCAGAGGAAATTTCAATATATCATGGTGGACGAATATCAGGACACCAACCACATCCAATATAAACTGATTAAGATGCTGGCAGAAGGTCACCATAATCTGTGTGTTGTGGGTGACGACGATCAGTGCATCTATCAGTGGAGGGGTGCAGATATCAGGAACATTTTGGATTTCGAAAAAGACTTCCCGGAAGCCAAGGTCATCAAGCTGGAACAGAACTACCGATCTGTCGGCAATATTTTGGCAGCAGCACACTCCGTCATCGAAAATAACCGCGGCAGAAAAGGCAAGAAACTGTGGACCGATAGAGAAGACGGGGACAAAATCAAGTATTACAGAGCCGACACGGAAAAAGACGAAGCCAGATACGTGGCACAGGAGATTGATTTGCTGAAAGGACGCGACAAGAAGTACAGCGACTTTGCCATTCTCTACAGAACCAATGCCCAGTCCAGACACTTTGAAGAGGCTCTGACCCGCAGAGATATTCCTTATAGGGTCCTCTCCGGCTTGCGCTATTATGACAGAAAAGAAATCAAGGATATGATGGCTTATATGAGACTGGTGGTCAATCCTTATGATGATTTATCTCTGCGCCGGGTGATTAACGAGCCGAAGCGGGGTATGGGGGACAAGTCCGTTGAAAAGATTCAGACCTTTGCCAACGTGCGAGGCGAAAGTCTGCTGCAGGCTCTTTCCGATGAAGAGGTTCTGGCCACTTTACCGGGCAAAGCCTACAGCGGTGTCAAAAATATGGTTGAGTGTATCAATTTGTGCCGCGATGAAAGAGAGAACTTACGAGTTTCAGATATTTACGATAACTTACTGGTGAAGACTGGTTATATGAAATCCCTTGAGGATGCCAACACAGTGGAGGCAGAAGGCCGCATCGAAAACTTGATGGAGTTCAAATCGGTCATTTACGATTACGAAGAACAGGCTGAAAATCCTAATGTTGAGGAATTCATGGAAAAAATCACCCTGATGGCAGAAGTCGATAATCACGATGCCAGCCAGGATGCGGTGGTCCTGATGACCATGCACAGCGCCAAAGGGCTGGAGTTCCCTGTGGTGTTCCTGCCCGGTCTGGAGGACGGACTTTTTCCGGGACATAAGGCCTTTGACAGCAGTGACAAGATGGAAGAAGAGCGCAGACTCTGTTACGTGGGCATGACGCGTGCCAAGGAAACGCTGATTCTCTGCAGCGCTGCAGTGCGTACACTGTACGGTCGCACGGAGTATACTAGGGAATCTCAGTTCCTGCGGGAAGTGGATAAGCGTCTGCTGGATGGCGATGCAGTCTATGTAAGAAAGAACAGGGACTCGGGCTTGGGCGTCTCCACTGGTTCTTTCGACGGATTTGCAGCAAAAGAGAGTCCAAAACCATACGACTCTTTGAGATATGCTAAAGCAGCGACAAAAGCCAATGTATCCGCCGGCGGTGAAGGATTTGCTATCGGTGACAAAGTGCGCCACGCAAAATTCGGGGAAGGCTTGATCGTCGATCAGGACGGCAAGACTTTGACTGTTATTTTTGATGCAGCGGGTCAGAAGAAGATGGCCAAAGGCATCGCACCGCTAAAAAAGATTTAGGGGTATAAGGTGCCGGTGTGTGGCGACAATAATATTGAAAATACAAATTTGGAAGGTAATGCATATGGAAGACAAGCGGTCTTTGATGAAAGAAAAAATAGAACTTTTGAATAGAGCGGCCAAGGCCTACTATCATGATGCAGAGGAAATCATTTCTAACTTTGAATATGATAAAATTTATGATGAGCTGATGGAGCTGGAACGGGAGACGGGCATCATCATGGCGGGCAGCCCCACGCAGAATGTTGGCTATGAAGTCCTGTCAGATTTGCCAAAGGAGCAGCATCCCAGCCGTATGCTCTCCCTCGATAAGACCAAAGACCGAGAGGCGCTCCGCGGTTGGCTGGGGAACCAAAAAGGACTTCTTTCCTGGAAACTGGACGGACTGACCATCGTGCTGACTTACGAGGGCGGCACTCTTGTAAAAGCGCTGACCAGGGGCAACGGAGAAGTTGGGGAAGTCATCACCAATAACGCCAAGGTTTTTGTCAATGTACCGGTGGAGATTCCTTTTGATGGACGGTTAGTTCTAAGGGGAGAAGCTGTTATCAAGTACAGCGAGTTTGAACGAATCAACGCTTCCATACCAGATGCGGAAGCAAAATATAAGAATCCGCGGAATCTCTGCAGCGGCTCCGTCAGACAACTGAATAACGAAATCACCGCGCAGAGAAATGTCAATTTTTTCGCGTTCAGCCTTGTAGAAGCCGGAAATGTCGACTTTGAAAACAGCAGAGAAAAGCAGATGACCTGGCTGCAGAGCCAGGGGTTCGATATCGTAGAATACAAAGCCGTTACTGCAGAGAACATTGTCGAAGCGGTAGAATACTTTGAAAAAGCCATCGAGGATAACGACGTGCCTTCTGATGGGCTGGTACTGACCTTTGACGACATTTTGTACAGTCAGAGTTTGGGCAGCACAGCAAAATTCCCGCGGGATTCCATCGCCTTCAAATGGCGGGATCAACTGGCAGAGACGATACTTACGGAGATGGAGTGGAGCGCATCGCGGACGGGCTTGATTAATCCAGTCGCCATTTTTGATCCGGTGGAGTTGGAGGGAACTACGGTCAGCCGGGCGTCGGTACACAATATCAGCGTCATGCGGGATTTAAAGCTGGGATTGGGAGATCGAATTACAGTCTATAAGGCGAATATGATCATTCCGCAGATTGCAGAAAACCTGACTGGCAGCAACAGCATTCATGTGCCAGATAGCTGCCCTGTCTGTCAGCACAAGGCGGAGATTAGAAATGACAACGGCGTAGAGACACTCTTCTGCACCAATCCGGAATGCCTGGCAAAACAGATTAAGAGTTTTACTCTGTTCGTATCGAGAGATGCTATGAACATCGACGGTCTTTCTGAGGCGACCATCGAGAAATTGATTGCCAAAGGATTGATTAAGGAACTGGCCGACGTTTTTCATGTAGAGCGTTTCCGGGAAGAAATCACGCAGATGGAGGGTTTTGGAGAAAAGTCCTTTGAAAATCTGAGGGCTTCTGTTGAGAAAGCCAAGGATACTACACCAGAGCGGCTGCTATACGCGCTGGGTATTCCGGGCATCGGCGTGGCTAACGCCCGGCTGATTGCCAAAGCCTGTCACAGGAAGTGGGAGAAAATCGTAAACCTGACTGAGGAGGAACTGGTTGACATTGACGGCATCGGTGAAATCATGGCAGGCGCCTTTGCCGCTTATTTTGGCAATCCACTGAAAAAGAAAATCGTGGACGATATCATCAAAGTGGTCAGACTGGATGAAACCGAGGAAGAGACGGAAGACTTTCTTTCTGGCATCACCTTTGTCATTACAGGCTCTCTCCACCATTATGAGAACAGAGACGCACTCAAAGAGGAGATTGAAAAGGCGGGCGGCAGGGTATCCGGCTCCGTCAGCGCAAAGACCGGATACCTGATCAATAACGACTTGCAATCAGGCACAGGAAAGAACAAAAAAGCGAAAGAATTAAATATTCCAATTATAGATGAAGAAACCATAAAGAGATGGCTCGAAACAGGAGAAATAGAAAATGCTTAAGGTAGGAAAACTTGACAGCAACATGCTGCAGAAGATTGTCATCGACAAAATTAAATATAAGAGGCCGGAAGTCAAGACGAGAGCTGGCATCGGCGAAGACTGTGCAGTCATCGATTATGGCAAATACGAGTGTGTGGTTTCCACAGATCCGATTACGGCGGCGATGAATGATATCGGCAGATTGGCAATCCACATATCCTGTAACGATATCGCCAGTAACGGCATAGAACCTCTTGGCATTACTTTGACGGTGATGCTTCCAGAGGGGACGACGGAAGAGGACATCTCTCTGATTATGGCACAGGCAGGCGCTGCAGCTGAAAAAGTGGGCGTAGAAATTATCGGCGGCCATACCGAAATAACGGCGGCAGTGAATCAGCCAGTCATCGTCTCCACGGCCATCGGCAGAGGTCTGGCAGGGGACTCTCAGAGCGCCCACAACATGAAACCGGGTGACTACATTCTGATGACCAAGACGGCGGGCCTGGAAGGAACCGGGATTATCGCCTCTGATTTTGAAAAAGAGCTTGCAGGGGTGCTGACCAGTGAGGAACTGGTGAGTGCCAAAGCATTGCTGGAACAGGTCAGTGTTGTCAAAGAAGGCCTCATCGCCGGCGAAATCGGCACCTCCGGCATGCACGATGTGACAGAGGGCGGCATCCTGGGAGCGGTCTGGGAGATGTGCCACATTGCAGGCCTGGGATGCCAGGTGTGGAAAGAGAAAGTGGCAGTAGATCCGGTAACGATCAAAGTTGCAGAGCATTTCGGTATCGACTGGCTGAGATTGATTTCCAGTGGCTGCATGCTCATCGTGGCGCCGGAGATAAAGAAGGAGCAAATCATGTCGGCCCTGCAGATTGGCGGCATTGAAGTCAGCTGCATCGGCAAGGTCTGCGAGAAAGAGAAGGGTCTGTATTTGGTGGACGAAGAGCGGCAGATCGAGATTGCCCCGCCGGAAGCGGATGAGTTGTACAAGGTGGTGAAATAGGATGTATGAACTAGTGCAGGTTGGCGAAAAGACCTACTACATAGAGTGTCCAGCGAAGATGGGACTTTACAAGATCAACGAGTCGGAGGTCTGCCTCATCGACAGCGGCAACGACAAAGACGCGGGGAAGAAGGCACTGAAAGCCATTGAAGGGCAGGGCTGGAAGCTGTCAATGATTATCAACACCCACTTCCATGCCGATCACATCGGCGGAAACCAGCTGCTGCAGCAGAGGACGGGGTGCAAGATCTACGGTTCAGGCAGCGACCTTGCCTTTATCAAAAGACCGCTGCTGGAGCCGGCCTTTCTCTTCGGCGCTTATCCGCCAAAGGAACTGCAGAATAAATTTTTAATGGCAAAGGAATGCCAGGCGTCGGAACTTACAGAGGAAGTGCTGCCGGCAGGGCTGTCTGTGATTCCGCTGCCGGGCCACTCCGACGGGCAGTTTGGCCTGCGCACTGACGATGACGTCATCTTTCTGGCAGATTGTCTGATGGGAGAGGATACTCTGGACAAGTACAAAATCTCTCACGTCTTTGACGTGGGAAGCTATCTTGAGACCTTGGAGATGGTAAAGGGCTTGTCAGCCGCTCTGTTCATCCCTTCTCATGCAGCGCCATGCGAGGATATCGTCCCCCTGGCAGAGGTCAATATCAAGAACACACTGGACATCATGGACGACGTGGAGACTTTATGCGGCGGGGAGGGTCTGACCTTTGACGATCTGATGGCGGCTCTATTTGAGAAATACCAGCTGGCTTTTAACTTGAGCCAATACTGTCTCAATGGCTGCACCATCAAGACCATGTTGGCAAAGCTCCATGACGAGGGGCGGATTGCCATTGCGTGTGAGGAGATGCGCATCAAGTGGCACCGGGAATTAAAATCAAACGAATGAAAAACAGATTGTAAACAAAGTCGGTTCAGCTACTGCGGTAATTTTACTATAGAGGGCTTTTTTTGCAAAAGTGAGTATAAAAAATACTAGTAAATTTCACGAATTGCCATCAAAATGGGTTGAAAACAACATAAAATCGCTCCAAGCCTGACCTAATTCACATTTTATTCCAATAAATTATACTCAATTTAAATAAAATAATGTTAATAGTAAAAATTGCATCTGCAGACTGACTGAATCAGCTTTCATGCCTTTGCCGTAATTATGTATGAAACATTTCTTGACATAGCCTCGCAAAAACAATATAATAATGTGTACGACAAATTAAATATTGCCCTTTAATAGCTTCGCCTGGTATGGTTTGGGTCCTGCGCAATGAGATGCCGTGAACCTTGTCAGGTCCGGAAGGAAGCAGCAATAAGCGGAAGTTCTTATGTGCCGCAGATCAGCCTTCTCCAACACCTGCGGAGCTATTAAAGGGCAATTTTGTATTACATAGGAAAATAGGCGTGCTGCGTCTTATTAGAATTATATGTATACTTTGAGACGTTTGCAATTAGTCCGAACTCGGACCAATTGCCAATGCTGCCAGAATATAGACACATCACAAAGGTTCAGCTTTGTAAGGGAGGAATGCCAGTGTACACTGCGTTATATAGAGCCCAGAGACCGGAAATTTTTTCCGAAGTCATCGGGCAAGATCATATCGTGAGAATCTTAAAGAATCAAATCGCTACAGATTCGGTCAGTCACGCTTACCTGTTCTGTGGAACTAGAGGAACCGGTAAGACGACGACAGCGAGAATTCTGGCAAAGGCTGTCAACTGCCTGGATGATGAGGACAGGCCTTGCGGACACTGTGCAAACTGCGTGGCCATCAAAGAGGGAACCTTCATGGATGTGGTGGAAATCGACGCGGCATCCAACAACGGTGTTGACAATATCAGGGAACTGAGGGAAAGCGTCAAATATCCCCCTGCTGTGGGCAGAAAGAAAGTATATATCATAGACGAAGTCCATATGCTGTCTACAGGCGCCTTTAATGCGCTGCTGAAGACCTTGGAAGAGCCGCCGGAGAACGTCATGTTCATTCTGGCGACCACCGATCCCCAGAAGCTGCCACAGACAATCTTGTCAAGATGCATGCGCCTGGACTTCAAACGAGTGCCAGAGAAAGTGCTCATTGACCATATGAGCCGCATCTGTAGCGAAAAAGGCGTGCAGGTTACGGACAGCGCGCTGCGCCTGCTTGCCGCCAATGCTGACGGTTCAGTCAGAGATGGACTGAGCATTTTGGATCAGTGCCTGGCTGGCGGAGAGAAGGATCTTGACCGTGATACGGTTTTGGATTTTCTCGGCACGGTATCAGAGGAATTCTTTTTGGATTTGACAGACCGAGTGGCTCTGAGCGATGTGGCGGGAGCCTTAGTGCTTCTTGATGAAGCACTGCAGGAAGGCAAGGATGTCAAGCAGCTGATGAAGGACTGGATGAGCCATTACAGAAGCCTGCTCATCACCAAGTATATAAAAAATGCGGAGGACATGCTGAACATGTCTACCGAAAACATAGAGAAACTGCGGAACCAGAGCAATCAGGTTTCCTTGGACGAAATCAATCATGGCATTATTACCCTTTCCAGAACGATTAATGATGCTAGATATTCCACGCAGCCGAGAATTTTGCTGGAACTGGCCATCGTGACCATTGCCTCAGGGCTTTCGGCAGAAACGCAGCAGGCAGCGCCAAGAATGGCGCAGGCACAGCCGAGACAGCAGATGGCCGCCAGACCAAAGAAGCCTGCTGTATCGGCAAAACCGGCGGAGCCGGCAGGGCAGGCTGCATCCACTGGTGTGTCGCCTGCACAGGCAGAAAACGATGATTTCGATGGAAGCGGATATGATCTTGCGGAAATCTGGGGCAGGATATTTGAAGAGGGGGAAGGGTTTAAAGGCAGTTTCAACTTGATTAGGACGGGCGCGACATTGGCAGATATGAACGGTCAGGAATTTAAAGTCATCGCTCACAACGAATTTACGAAGCAATACGTAGAGGCAAATCAACTGCATATCTGTGATTTGATGGAGAAGATTATCGGCAGGAGATTGAAGCTGGTTTGTCAGACAGAGAACCAGAAAGAAGACGTTACACCTGACCAGGAGGCGTTGGAACTGGCAGAAGAGGTCAGCGCTAAGCTGGGTCTGGATGTAAAGATTGAATAAATATGGAATAAATAGGAGGAATTCATTATGGGAAAAGGCATGAGAGCAGGTAAGAAGCCAAAGACAGGCGGCGGTGGAAATATGCAGAAGCAGCTGCAGCAGATGCAGGCCATGCAGCGTCAGATGGAGATGATGCAGGCTGAAATCGAAGAGAAAGAAATCACTACTACTTCTGGCGGTGGTGCAGTCAGTGTGACTGTAAATGGAAAGAAAGAAATTACAAATCTGACCATTGACAAAGAAGTTGTAGATCCCGATGATGTGGAAATGCTGCAGGACTTGATCGTGGCTGCTGTCAATGAAGGCATGAGACAGATGGAGGAACTTTCAAGTGAAGAAATGGGTAAGATTACAGGAGGACTGAATATTCCAGGATTAGTATAATGAGACAGTATCCGAGACCTTTAGGAAAATTAATTAATGAACTGTCTAAGCTTCCGGGGATCGGAGGAAAAACGGCCCAGAGGCTGGCTTTTCATATTCTGTCTATGGAGGATAAAGAAGCAGAAAACCTGGCGCACTCCATCTTGGAGGCGAAGCAGACTATGCGGTACTGTTCCGTTTGTGGAAATTTGACCGATCAGGATCCGTGCAGCATCTGTATTGACAAAACCCGCAGACAGGATGTGATTTGTGTGGTGGAGAGTCCTAGGGATGTGATGGCCATGGAACGAATTAAGGAGTTCGACGGTCTTTATCACGTCCTTCATGGAGCCATTTCGCCCATGGACGGTGTGGGGCCGGAGGATATCAACCTGAAACAACTCATCGTCAGGCTGCAGAACAGCGATGTAAAAGAAATCATATTGGCCACTAACCCCAACATTGAGGGAGAAGCTACCGCAATGTATATCGCCAGACTGATCAAACCTTCGGGCATCAAAGTCAGCCGTATCGCCAATGGCATCCCTGTGGGCGGCGATTTGGAATATGCCGATGAAGTCACATTGCTCAAGGCCATGGAAGGAAGAAGAGAGCTGTAGATTACAGCTCCCTGTTGTTTTGCCATTCTATCCGACGGATAACCCTTTTTCTTTTGCAATTTGCATCAAATATGAATATTTGGCCTTTACTGCCAATAGATTGTATGAAGCGTAGTCTATGGCGGTGAAGTCGGTCATCTCATTGAAAAGACTAACAGCCTGCTCCAATTCAGAGCGGGCATTTTTTATTGAGGTAACGATTATTTCTTCATCAGGTTTCAAATTATCACATCCTTCAAAGTTATTTAATTCTATTTTATTCCACATTGGCATATTTTATACAAGGTACCAATTATTTGCTTAGGAGGAGATGTGATATGGGAACTGAAATGGGGGTATTTTTGACCTTTGGCGGCGCAATGATTTTGATATTTTTATTGGGAAAAGCCTTATTGGTGCCCCTGAAAGTTATTTTGCGCCTTCTGCTTAACAGCGTATTAGGCGCAGTATTGATTATTGTAATAAATTTCATCGGCATGAATATCGGGGTTTTGATACCGATTAATGTGGTGAATTCTTTGACAGTGGGGATTTTAGGGGTGCCTGGTGTCATCATGCTGTTGCTTTTGTGTAATTGATGTATAAGCTGTGCATAAATATATGTATATTGTATTATTGTAGATACAATATTGACATTAGCGCAATATTGTATTAAAGTGTTTCCATTGTTTGCTTTTTAGTACAAAATAGGAGAGAATTGGAGGAAACACTGTGACTAAAAAAAGAATGAAAACAATGGACGGAAATACGGCTGCGGCAGAGGTATCCTACGCCTTTACAGATGTAGCGGCGATTTACCCGATTACACCGTCTTCGACAATGGCGGAAGTCGTGGATGAAATGGCAGCCTACGGAAAGAAAAATATTTTTGGACAGACCGTCAGGGTGGCAGAGATGCAATCTGAGGCCGGTGCAGCTGGTACGGTGCACGGGTCCCTGGCTTCTGGCGCGCTGACGACTACATATACGGCTTCCCAGGGATTACTGCTGATGATTCCTAACATGTACAAGATTGCGGGGGAAATGCTTCCTGCTGTTTTTCATGTTGCGGCCAGAACCGTATCAAGCCATGCCCTCTGTATTTTCGGAGACCACTCCGATGTCATGGCAGCCAGACAGACCGGCTTTGCTCTTCTGGCCTCAAGTTCTGTGCAGGAAGCCATGGATTTAGGGGCAGTGGCACATCTGGCGGCAATCAAAAGCAGCCTGCCGTTCCTGCATTTCTTTGATGGCTTCAGGACATCCCACGAGGTACAGAAAATTGAGACTCTCGATTATGATGATATGAGAGAGCTGATTGACCAGGAAGCAGTAGTAAGATTCAGGAAACGGGCGCTCAATTCGGAACACCCTGTCGTCAGGGGGACAGCGCAGAACCCGGATATTTTCTTTCAGGCCAGAGAAGCGTCCAACCAATTCTATGATGCCCTTCCTGAGATCGTTGTAGAATATATGGACAAGATCGGCCAGTTGACAGGCAGGTTTTACAAGCCGTTTGACTACATTGGTGCAGCAGATGCGGAGCAGATCATTGTGGCCATGGGTTCGGTCTGCGATACCATCGAAGAATCAGTGAATCAGATGGTTCTTGAAGGACGCAAGGTCGGTCTGATCAAAGTCAGACTGTACAGACCTTTCGTAAAGAAGTATTTTATGGCGGTCTTGCCAAAGACGGTAAAACAGATTGCGGTTCTCGATAGAACGAAAGAACCGGGAGCTGTAGGTGAACCTCTTTATCAGGATATTAAGACCATGTTGTACGGTGAACCCGCAGCGCCAGAGATTTACGGCGGCAGATACGGACTTGGCTCGAAGGAAGTGACACCGGGTATGGTGGAGGCTATCTACGACAACCTCTGCCGTAAAAATCCGCAGGATCACTTCACAATAGGCATTGAGGACGATGTAACAGGGCTGTCTCTGCCTTATGCGGCAGACCTTTCCCGCGAACCTGCCGGCACCATCAAATGCAAGTTCTGGGGGCTGGGCTCTGACGGAACTGTAGGTGCGAACAAGACGGCAATCAAGATTATTGGCGATAAGACTGATATGTACGCCCAGGGGTATTTTGCCTATGACTCCAAGAAGTCGGGAGGTGTGACCATTTCCCATCTGCGCTTTGGGAAGAGTCCCATTCAGTCGGCTTATTCAATCAATCAAGCGGACTTCGTAGCATGTCATAACCAGGCGTATTTGGGTCAGTATGACATGTTAAAGGATTTGAAAAAAGGCGGGGTTTTTCTCCTCAACAGCCTTTGGGAATCGGAAGAAATGGAGAAGAGGCTGCCAGCTAAGGTGAAGCGGCATCTGGCCGAAAAAGAAGCTGAATTTTATACCATAGATGCAGGCAAGATTGCACGGGCAATCGGCTTGGGCAGCAGAATCAATATGATTATGCAAGCCGCTTTCTTTAAGCTGACGGAGGTTATTCCAGTAGAAGATGCTGTCAAATATCTAAAAGAAGGCATCCAAAAGACTTACGGCAAAAAAGGACGGCAGGTTATTGAAATGAACTGCCGCGCTGTGGAGCAGGGAATCGAGGCCATTGAGAAGATCGAGATTCCATCGGCATGGCGCTGGGCAGAGGAACAGGATGAGAAGTCTGAGAATCTGCCGGAGTTCATAGAGGAAATCTTGCTGCCGATGAGCCGCCAAGAGGGGGACGGGCTGCCTGTGAGCAAGTTCGTGGACAGAGCTGACGGGACCTTTCCTTTGGGAACCAGCAGATACGAAAAGCGAGGCGTTGCCACGCATCTGCCGCGATGGGATGAAAGCAAGTGCATTCAGTGCAATCAGTGCTCTTTTGTATGTCCACATGGAGCCATTCGTCCAGTGCTGCTCAACGACAAGGAGAAAGAGACTGCACCGGGGGACTTTGCGACCATAGAAGCCAAAGGTGTCGGTAGGGAGGGTCTGCACTACAGAATGCAGATTTCTGCCCTCGACTGTATGGGCTGCGGAAACTGTGCTGATATCTGTCCGGCAAAGGAGAAGGCCTTGAGAATGGAGGCTTTCGATAAAGAAGTCAAAGAAGCCGCTAATTGGGAATATGCTATGACGGTAAGTAAGAAAGCGCTGCCGTTGGAGAAGAAATCGGTGAAAGGCAGTCAGTTCTCTATGCCGTACTTGGAATTCTCCGGCGCTTGTGCAGGCTGCGGTGAGACGCCGTACTTGAAAGTTATCACCCAACTCTTCGGAGATCGGATGATGATTGCTAACGCTACGGGCTGCTCTTCTATCTGGGGCGCATCTGCACCGTCCATGCCGTACTGCAAGGATGAAAATGGCAGAGGACCGGCCTGGGCGAACTCTCTCTTTGAGGATAATGCGGAATTTGGCTACGGCATGGTTTTGGCATCAAAGCAGATGAGGGATAAGATAGAACGGAATATGAAGACTCTGCTGGAACTGGAAATCGACGGGACTTTGCGGGAAGCCTTTGAGAATTGGCTGGCATACAGAGATGACGGTGAGAGATCGAGAAGCGTGAGCGACCAGGTGGTGGAAGCCATCGAGAATCTCCAAAGCCAGGATAGTATTGTGACACAGCTCTGTGGGAGAATTATGGAGCACAAGGATCATTTGGTCAAAAAATCCATCTGGGCCGTGGGCGGAGACGGCTGGGCTTATGATATCGGCTACGGAGGATTGGATCACGTACTGGCCTCTGGTGAGAATATCAACGTCCTGGTCTTCGATACTGAGGTCTACTCCAATACGGGCGGCCAGGCATCGAAGGCGACACCGGCTGCCGCTATTGCTAAATTTGCGGCTTCGGGCAAGAAGATCAAGAAAAAAGATCTGGGCATGATGGCCATGTCTTATGGGTACGTCTATGTAGCGCAGGTAGGCATGGGTGCAGATAAGAATCAGTTCATGAAGGCCATTACTGAGGCGGAAAGTTACGACGGCCCATCTTTAATCATCGCCTATGCGCCTTGTATCAATCACGGTATTAAGAAAGGCATGGGAAAATCCCAGGAAAATATCAAAGACGCGGTGGACTCCGGTTACTGGCACTTGTATCGCTTCAATCCTGAACTGAAGAAGCAGGGGAAGAACCCGTTTATATTGGATTCTAAGACTCCTACGAAGCCGTTCAGAGACTTTATCCTGGGTCAGAATAGATATGCTGCATTGGCCAAGGAATTCCCGCAAATCGCCGATAAGCTGTTTAATATGACAGAGGAGGATGCCAGGGAAAAATACGAGGGTTATAAAAAGTTAGCTGAAAAGTGATCCTTACAATCAATTAAATAGACATTTGAATTCAGCGGCCTTCTTTCGGAGCGGAAGTGGGCCGCAAACGGAGAGGGCAAGCCGTGACTGGCAAATCAGTCGCGGCTTGCCCTCTTGCAATCTAAAACCGGCCCTCTCGGGCCGGTTGCATTTGTTTTATTGCTTTTATGAGAACCATCCCATCTTAAAGAATGAGTCAATCTGTCCAGCAAGGACTAATACCATAGCCGGCGGTACGATCCACTTGATGCAGAAGTGGAAGTATTTTTTCATTTTGAAGGTTCTGCCCAGTTGAATCTCGTCGTCAGTATATCCTGGACGAATCCAGCCGAAGATGATAGCCATGAGCAATGCGCCCAGCGGCATCAAGATACCTTCTGAGACCAGATCGAAAGAGTCCAGCCAGGTGAGCTGTCCGAAGAACTGCGGGAATCCGTTGGAACCCAGTCCGTCGAGAGAAATCAGTGCGGCTTCGACAGCGACGATAGCACCCATTCCCCATGTAACCAGGTTTCTGTTCGGTTTCTTACCCTTTTCAATCTGCTTGTCCATCACTACGGAACCAACAGCTTCAAGCAGGGCGATGGATGATGTAATCGCTGCGATGAATACCAGGAAGTAGAGCAGGAATCCGAAAATTGGTCCGGCAGCTCCCATGGCCTGGAATACAGTCTGCAGAGTTACGAACAGGAGGCCAGGGCCTTGTCCTGGATCGAGGCCGGAAGCAAATACGGCCGGCATGATAGCAAGTCCTGCCATGATGGCGATGATGGTATCTGCTGCAGGAATCAACAAGGCATTCTGCTCCAGATTTTCACTTTTCTTCATATAGGAACCGTAAGTGACGGTGATACCCATACCCAGCGACAGGGAGAAGAACATCTGCCCGCCTGCAGAGGCGAGAACGTTGATCCAGCCTGTACCCTTGAAAACTTCGAAGTTTGGCTTGAACATAAATGCGAGACCTTCGCTTGCACCATCCAAGGTTACACTTCTGACGATGACGATAACTAATAATATGAATAAAGCCGGCATGGCGATTGTGGAAAATCTTTCGATGCCTTCTGAGACACCGCCCTTTACGATGAGGACCGTAAGGAGAACAAAGATCAAAGTAAAGATGACTGTCTGCATCTGGTCACCATAAAAATTCGCGAAGAAGTCACCACTATCTGCGTCTCCTATGCCCCAGCCTGCGTTGAACAAATCACCTAGATTTGCAATGGCATATTTGATACAATAGCCGCCAAGCATAGTGTAGAATCCTAAGATTAATAACGGTGAAATCCAGCCGAACCAGCCGACAAAACCAAATTTCTTATCGATAGATTCATAAGCGCCGACGACACCTTTGCCGGACTTACGTCCCAGCGATAATTCTGCCAGGCAGATGATGACGCCGACAAGGATAACCAAAATGACGTAAATCAGTAAAAAGGCGAAGCCGCCATTCATTCCCATCTTGTATGGGAATCCCCATAAATTACCAAGGCCTACAGCCGAGCCGACTGCGGCCATCAGAAAGCCGAAGCTGCTGCCCCATTGGCCTTTCTTATTGTGTTCCATTGAACTACCTCCTAAAAATCAAATATCAAATCAATTATAATTTCGTAAGTATCATTATACATACAATGAAAAAAATTGTCAATGGATACATAAATTTGCGATTGAATTTTGTTATCAAAAACAAAATAAGCATAATTATTGTTCGGAGACTGTGGAGAAAAAACAAAACCGGGATTCTGAGAATCCCGGTTTGAAAGCTCTTCTTATGTAATTTAGAACAAATCAGTGAAATCGAAGAAAGAGTCGAGCTGTACAATCAGAATGAAGAACATGAATACAGGACCGACATATCTGAAGCAGATATCGACAAATCCCTTGCTCTTGAATGCGCCGCTCTGCTCGATTTCATCGTTCAGATAATTACGTCTGGTCCAGCCGAACATGATTGCCATCAGCAATCCGCCAATCGGCATCAGAATACCTTCTGCGAAGAGGTCGAATACGTCTAGCCAAACCTTGCCGGAGTCAGGTCCCAATGTTGCGAGGAGCGGATTCCACATGCCAGTGGAGCCGAGTCCGTCAGCAGACACGATGGTAGATCCGACTAATGCTACGAAGCCCATGATCAAGGTCAGCATGGTTCTGTTGGCCTTCTTGCCCTTCTTCTGCTGGGCGTCCATCATGGCGGAGATGCCGCCTTCCATCATGCCGATGGAGGATGACAGAGCTGCGAAGAATACCAATGCGTAGAAGATGAATCCGAAGATCGGACCGGTGCTTCCCATGTTGTCAAATACTGCCTGCAAAGATACGAAAAGCAGTCCAGGGCCGCCGCTTGGCTCGATGCCGTAAGCGAAGACTGCTGGCATAACTGCCATACCGGCTAATACTGCTACTACAGTATCTGCGATTGGGATGATGACTGCGTTCTGCTCCATATTGGAGTCTTTGCCCAGATATGAACCGTAAGCGATCAGACATCCAGATGCCAGGGACAGTGAGAAGAACATCTGGCTTCCTGCCGCACCTAGAACTTTCAGCCAGCCGGCTCCTTTGAACACTTCGAAGTTCGGTTTGAACATGAATTCGAGACCAGCGCCTGCACCATCGAGAGTACAGCTTCTGATAACGACGATGACCAGCATGATGAACAGTGCCGGCATCGCGATCTTGGAGAACTTCTCGATACCGCCGGATACACCGCCGATGACGATGAGTACGGTCAGAACCAGGAAGAATACGCCGAATAAGATTGCCGGCATGCCGCTGCTGATAAATCCGCCGAAGAATGCGTTTGCATCGACACGGCCGGTGCCCCAGCCTGCGCCGAAGATATCGCCCAGATTTGCGATCATGTATTTGATTACATAGCCGCCCATTGTGCAGTAGAAGCAAATCAAGAAGAATGGTACAAGTGTTTCGAACCAGCCATTGATTGTGAAGCGTTTGTCACAATCTCTGTATGCTTCAATTGCAGCTTTTCCGGTCTTACGACCTAAGGTGATCTCACCCAAAATGAGTGGATAACCGACGAAGACTGCCAAAATGAGATAAATAAGTAAGAATGCGAAGCCGCCGCTTGCGCCCATCTTGTACGGGAAACCCCATAAGTTGCCTAGGCCAACAGCTGATCCGATGGATGCCATCAGGAATCCAAAGGTACTGTTAAATTTGCCTTTGTTCTGTTCCATTGAACTACCTCCTAATAAGATTAAATAAATGCATCAAAATAATAATTTATTTCAATAGTATTATAATCCTTTCCGTGGAGAGGTGTCAACATGTATACATTTAAAATACAAAATTATCAGATAATTACAAAAAGTGCACGATTATTTGTTGTCTTTTCACAATTTCTACCAAGTTTGTTATTTATATATCAAAAAAAGAAGTAACCTCGACAAAGCGAGGTCACCTCTTTTTACATGCATTTATTCATCCTATCAGGAGAATATCAATTTTTAGAACACCTTCGTAAACCCAAAGAAGGAGTTGAGCTGTACGACCAGAATGAAGATCATGAAGACCGGACCGATGTACCGGAAACAGATATCGATGAATTTTTTGCTGACAAATTTGCCGCTGAGTTCGATCTCGTCGTCGATGTAATGACGTCTGGTCCAGCCGAGCATGATGGCCATCAGCAGTCCGCCGAGCGGCATCAGAATACCCTCTGCACCTAAGTCAAAGACATCCAGCCATACCTTTCCGGAATCTGGACCAAGGATGGACAGCAACGGATTCCACATTCCCGTAGAACCTAGACCGTCAGCAGATACGATAGTGGATCCGACTAACGCGACAGCGCCCATGATCAGAGTGAGCACAGTACGGTTGACGCTCTTCCCCTTTTTGATCCGGGCGTCCATCATGGCTGAGATACCGCCTTCCATCATGCCGATGGAGGAGGTCAGCGCCGCGAAGAATACCAGCAGATAGAAAATGAAGCCGAAGATCGGGCCTGCAGCCCCCATGTGGTTAAATACAGCCTGCAGAGATACGAAGAGCAGTCCCGGTCCGCCGCTTGGCTCAATGCCATAGGCGAAGACTGCCGGCATAACTGCCATACCTGCGAGAAGCGCCACGATGGTGTCAGCAGCAGGTATGATGACTGCATTCTGCTCCAGATTGGAGTCTTTCTCCAGATAAGAACCATAAGCGATGAGACAGCCGGAAGCCAGGGATAGTGAGAAGAACATCTGACTGCCTGCCAGCCCCAGAACTTTCAGCCAGCCCAGCCCTTTGAACACCTCGAAGTTCGGCTTGAACATGAATTCGATGCCGCCTCCTGCGCCCGGAAGGGTGCAGCTTCTGACGACTACGATGACCAACATGATGAACAGCGCTGGCATGGCCACTTTGGAGAACTTCTCGATGCCGCCGGATACGCCGCCGATGACGATGATGACGGTCAGCGCCAGGAAGAAGACACCCCACAGAATTGCAGGCATGCCGCTGCTGATGAATCCACCGAAGAAAGCGTCAGCATCGCCGCGTCCAGTTCCAAAACCCGCGCCGAAGATGTCTCCAAAATTTGCAACCATGTATTTGATGACATAGCCACCCATGGTGCAGTAGAAGCAGATTAACAGGAATGGTACGATGGTCTCGAACCAGCCGTTGATGGTGAACCTATGGTCTGCGTCTCTATATGCTTCGATAGCGGCTCTCTGGGTTTTACGGCCCAGGGCAACTTCACCTAATATCAGCGGATAGCCGACAAAGACTGCCAAAATCAAGTAAATCAGCAAGAAAGCGAAACCGCCCCCGATGCCCATCTTATATGGAAACCCCCAAAGGTTGCCAAGACCGACAGCAGATCCGATAGATGCCATTAAGAATCCAAAGGTACTGTTAAATTTACCTTTGCCGTTATTCTCTTTTTCCATTATTACTACCTCCTATTCAAGATAACACTGTAAAATAGTAAAAGTGCTGCAAATGATTGCAACTTACATTATAATATTCTGAAAATATTAAACAACGATTCAGTGATGAATTGCTACTCAGGGTTTAGGGTAAAGTGGCAGAATAGTCCCATGGGACTAGAGATTTTAAAAACGCAGACAGCGCCCTGCGAATATCTCGCGGGCGCTGTCTGCATACATGCATTTATTTAATCTTTATTAGGTAAAAGCGACATTATTTTAGAACCAACCTAGTGCGAAGAAGCTGTTCATCTGACCGACAAGGATGAATACCAGGAATATCGGTGCAACCCATTTCAGACAGAAGTTTACAAATGGTTTTGACTTGTATCCGCTGCTCAGTTTAACTTCGTCATCTATGTAGTTCGGATGAATCCAGCCCAAGATAATAGTCATAATCAAACATCCGCCCGGCATCATGAAGCCTTCTGCAAATAAATCGAAAGCATCCAGCCAAGTGCCGAGGCCGAAAGGCTTTGGCAGTGGGCCGGCACCCAGTGCATCAACCGCAACGATAATGGATCCGACGGTAGTGACTGCGATAATGGACCAACTGATTTTTGTGCGGCTCGGTTTTTTACCTTTATCTGCAGCTCTGTCCATAAAGGCTGATACTGCACCTTCCAACATACCGATGGATGATGTCAGCGCTGCAAAGAGCACTAGCAGATAGAAAATAGTGCCGAAGATCGGTCCGGCTGAACCCATGGAATTAAATACGGTCTGCAGTGTGACGAAGAGCATTCCTGGTCCAGCGGCAGGTTCCATACCTGCGGCAAAAGTTGCTGGGATGGTAGCCAGTGCTGCTAAAAGTGCAACAGAGGTGTCCATGATTGGAACTAGAATAGCATTTTGCTCCAGGTTCTCTTTTTTGTCCAGATAAGAGCCGTATACGATCATACAGGCAGAAGCGAGAGACAAGGAGAAGAAAATCTGACCTCCGGCAGATGCCAGAACTGTAATCCAACCGGTTCCTTTAAACACCTCGAAGTTCGGTTTGAAGATGAATTCCAATCCTTCTGCAGCACCAGGGAGGGTGCAGCTTCTGATTACAGTGATAATTAATAGAATGGCCAAGCCTGGCATCGCCACGGTACAGAACTTTTCAATACCGCCAGAAACACCGCCCATTACGATGAGAACCGTAACGATAATATAGATGGCCGTAAAGATCAATGCTGGTGCGCCGCTGCCGACAAAGGCACCGAAGTATGTTTCGCTGTTCGCTCCCGCGACACCCCAGCTTGCACCGAAGATGTCACCGATGTTTGCGATCAGGTACTTTAAGACGTATCCACCGAGAACACAGTAGAATGTCAGTAAGAAAAACGGAACAATTGTGGCAATCCAACCATTAAAAGTGAAGCGTCTATCCAGCTTTTCATAAGAACCGATAGCGGCTTTCTGCCCTTTTCTGCCGATGGAGAATTCTCCCAGCATACAAGGATAACCGATAAATATTGCCATTAATAGATATAAGATTAAGAAAGCGAAACCGCCGCCATTTCCCATCTTATATGGAAACCCCCACAGGTTGCCCAGACCGACAGCCGATCCTACAGCAGCCATCAAGAACCCAAAGTTACTTTTAAATTGGCCCTTGTCATTACTTTTTTGCTTTTCCATTGAGCTACCTCCCAAATTAATAGGTTTAATAAATTGAAATATTGCATGGGTTGTAATTGCTATTATAATATTCTGAAAACAGTTGGCAACACGGATTTGACCATTTAAGACAAAAGTACTAGGGGCAGAAAGGGAAAACGATACTTTATGTTATGGCAGATTGTTTTGATAAAAACACCTGAGACATTCTCGGATTTTTACAGAGAGGAGTATTTGCTGGCAGGGTCATGAGTGGAAGGGGAATATTCAAGTGCAGTAGTCCGCACATGATGCAATTTTATAAAAATGTGCGGTTCATTTATTTTGAAAACCTCGATTGCGGACAGTATGCATCTAATTTAGTTCTTAAATGGTCCGCAAATAGAGCAGTTCAGAAAAAATGTCCGAGACTTTTATTTTGAATAGGTCAATTGCGGACTAATTAGGGAGAAAATCTGTTCTATTAGTCCGCAAATAGATCCTCTGAAAAAAATGTCCGAGACATTTTTTTTGGTGCTTGTGTCTGCGGACTGATAGAATGAACACTGTTACTATCCATACGACATATAAATGAAGCAAAAGTGGTTATATTGGGAAATAATTTAAACACACGAAAAAAGAACAAAGATGCATGGTACACCAGAGGCGGGATATGTTATAATAGTTCCAAGATGAAATCGGCGTTGCCGCTCTACCCCAAGCTTGCTTGGCTAGGCAGAACGGACAGCGAAGTGAGTTGTGCGAGCGTAGGAATATTGTGAAGCAATATGTTGCTGCAACGTGGCGGCAGGTGATATTTTATAGAGGAGATGCAAAAATGGCGATAGAAAAAGTGAGAGACTATTTCAAACAGTTGGGAATAGAGGACAGGATTCAGGAGTTCGAAGTATCCAGTGCGACAGTGGACCTGGCGGCACAGGCTGTAGGTGTAGAAGGAGCGAGAATCTGCAAGACGTTATCTTTCAAGAATCTAGATGGGGATGGATGTATTCTCATTCAAACAGCGGGCGATACTAAAATTGACAACAAAAAATTTAAGAGCTGCTTTGGATTTAAAGCGAAGATGCTGACAGCAGATGAGGTTGTCGCCTATACGGGTCATGCGATTGGCGGGGTCTGTGCTTTTGCAATCGAGAATCCAGAAGTGAAGATCTACTGCGATGAGTCTATGAAGCGTTTCGAAACAGTTTTCCCTGCGTGTGGAAGCGATAACAGCGCAGTAGAGTTCACTTGTGACGAACTCTTTAAATATTCTAATGCGATTGCGTGGATTGACGTCAGCAAACTTCCAGAAGCAGAGTAAGGAGCAAGATGGTACGATGAGCGGTACACAAAAGAAAGACAGACTTAAAAAAGAATTGAAACGATTTCTGTTCTGCACTGTAGGAGCATTAATCATAGCCTTTAACTTGAAGAGCTTCGTAAGGACTGGCGGATTATTTCCGGGAGGATTTAGCGGCGTCACCCTGTTGATACAGCAAATTTGTGATACCTATTTTCACGTCACACTACCCTATACGGCAGTTTATATTCCACTGAACCTGATTCCTGTATATATCGGTATTAAGTATTTGGGAAAACGGTTTACCTTTTATTCGTTTTATGTGATCTTGCTCAGCAGTGTCATGACGGACCTGATGCCAGAGGTCGTTATCACCTATGACGTGCTGCTGATCTGCATTTTTGGCGGCATCATCAACGGAACAGCGGTCTGCATCTGCCTGTTTGTCGGCGCCAGCGCCGGAGGAACAGACTTCATATCTATATACTTTTCCGAAAAGCGAGGCATCGATACCTGGAATTTCATCTTTATGGCAAATATCTGTATCCTCGTCACCGCCGGAGTTTTGTTCGGTTTTGACAGGGCACTGTATTCGATTATTTTCCAATTTTGCACCACCCAGCTTATTCAGACCTTGTTTAAGCGCTATCAAAAACATACGCTGCTGATCATCACTGACCAGCCCAGCGCGATTTATGGAAGAATTCGAGAAATCACCCATCACGATGCAACGCTTTTTAAAGGAAACGGCTGCTTCGCAGGTGCGGAGAGAAACATGGTCTATTCTGTCGTGTCCAGTGAAGAGGTGGATATGATTATGAAAGAAATCAAAGAGGTCGACCCAAAGGCCTTTGTCAATGTCATCAAAACGGAGCAGGTCAACGGCAGATTTTACAGACGGCCTAACGACTGATGATTTGCAGATATCGAAGGATTGATATAAAACCCGGAACTATATGGTATGGTTCCGGGTTTCATCGTCCAGGTGCAAGAACACGTTGACCGTGAATCGACCGTCCTCATTACATATGCCTGCTGCACCGTAGTATTTCTCTGCAATTTTTCGTATTGCAGGGATGCCCAGACCGTGACCGGCAGAATCTTTTTTTGTCGTCGGAAATTTCTGGTCGTTACGTTCTGCCAGAACTGATGAATTGATACAGTTAATATGAAGATTTCCTTTTTTATATAGAAGTTTTATTTTGATAAATCTATTGGCGCTTTCTGGCGTTGCCAGGCAGCCTTCTACAGCGTTGCTGAGAATATTTGACAGCAATGTGCAGAGATCAGCATCGGATGCTGAAAGTTCCTTTGGAATATGTACTTCGTGGGAGACTATGATTCCATGATTTTTTGCCATCTCCAGATAGTAACTCAAAATGGTATTGATTAAAAAGTGTTCGGCGTAATATAGTGGCTTTAAGTTGGTTTTTTGCTCGTTCAAGGCATTTAAATAAGCACCCAGCCGTTCATAATCACCAGCGAGAAAATAAGCGTTGAGGGCTGAGATGTGGTGATTCAGGTCATGCTTTAACATGCGGACCTGACCCATGGCATCCTCCATCTGTCGTGCACTTTCAACAGCAAAATGGTTTTGCAGCTCCAGAATATGAAACGCCTTCTCTTGCCGTATTAGTTCGATGTTGCGCAGAACCATCAGACCACCAAAGATGAGAACCATAAAAAATCCTGCATACTCGTTTTGCCATGCTCCATAAATCGGTTCAAATTTATTGGAATCGCCAATCGTGGCGAAGAGACTGGCACCGAATATGCCGCAGGCGGACAAGATAAAGACCGTTGACCAGTTTTTCTTTGCAGATAAACCAATTCCGGCCACAATAGCCAGCAATACCCACATGGTGAGCTTGTAACCGTCAATAAAATATCCGTACAGATTGACCAAAGACGGGCAGCCAGGTATAATGAACATAACGCTGACAAAGCAAAAGACGCAGGCCAGGAGTGTCAGTGGCCGAACAAAATAACGATATGGCTTCAGATGCTCCAGATCAGCGGTCAGAATTCCAATGGAGACGCACTGCGCCAGGAGGAGAAGCCGCGCAGTGTCTTCTATGGCATACCAAAATGTAGAGGAAAGTCCCAGCTGCCAGATGAACTGATGAGAACATTGAATGGCGAAGGCAAGGCACAGAAATCCGAAGTGACGAAATAGTCTCTTTTTTGAGCGAACAATCCATAAGGCCAGGGAATAAAGGGCCAGAGTCAGAGCCGAGATACATAAAACACTGTAGATCAGCGTCCGGACAAAGAACAAATGTGTCATCACCTGAGAAGTGCCGATTGCCGGCGGATAGATCAGTCCGCTGTAATAATGCGCCTCGTTGGTGATGGTGAATTCCAAATGGATGTCTGCATTACCGACAGGGATATTCACAGATGTTCCGTCCCCCGTTACGGAAGCGACGGAGCCATTGATCTTCAGGGTATAGTCTGTATAAATCTCCGGAATTTCCATGGTGAGAACCTGGGGAGTTCCAGTGTAACGCAGAGTCACCGCATATGTTGCTGTGCTAAAAGGAGAGGTTCCTCCCGGCAGATAAGCGTAGTTAGAATATTCGCCGATGAAGGCTGTCGTTTCTGTTCCTCCAATGCGAACCTTCCACCCATCGATCAGATAGATTGGAGGGTCTAAGTCGGTTTCAGAAAAAGCAAAGACACCGTCCTGCCCATAGGGCGGCCCGGCGGTATACTTATTATCATATTGATAGGCAATCCCCATGAAAACGAAGGTCAGCGAAAAAACGATGACGGCGGTCAGCAATAAGAGGAGAATTTTCCTATGAGATTTCATAAAAAACCTGTAGTCCTTTCAATCATATGCTGTGTTCTGATTCTCGTGTACAGCATCCCTGTTTTTGCAGAGGATGCAGAGAAAGATGCACAAACACATTATACTCTGAACGACGCAGGATTTGAAGTATATATTTATCCAGGCGTGTCCTGGGATGAGGTCCGAGACAACGACAATTATACAGAATATGCAATGTATACCAATGGGGAAGGCGATTCGCTTGGATTTTTGATTGAATGGAGTGAAGCAGAATTCGAGGCTGGGATGGAGTCGGGGGCAGAAGCTTTTACTGTCGGCGGTACCTGCAGCCCGGACGTTGACTATTGGAGCCAGTACGATAGAGAGCGGTGGCAAGCAGGAATCATAAACGTCGATCGGACAGACGTAGAGCTGCAGGTTCGTGTCAGACCACAGACGTACGTTGCAGTGTATCAGAATACAGAGGAACCCATAACCAGGAAAGTGAGAAGCTGCACGCCCTTTGACGAGGCAGGTTTCTATGATAGTTCAAACCTGAAAACAGATAGCCCGTTCGATTCGGAGATCTGCAGATTCAACATTGAATGGAGTGAAGCGGAATATTTGGCAGGTATTGAAAGCGGTGCGCAGGTCTTCATCATGCATGGCAAATATACTGGGTGCGAAGATGCAGAGATGCAGCAGCTGCTGGACGTTGGTATGATTCGGGCTGGCGGCGAGGAGGAGCTGATGATAGAGGTGGAATCGGAGCCGGCGAGCCCAAGGGTATATTATGACCCTTATGTTTGGACGGAGGAACTGCACACGTCGGTATCCCGGGATACGCCGCTGGATGAACTGAACCTGCCTTCATCCAATGACCTGGAATTGAAAGGGGCAGAATATGACTATGCCGACACCAGGTCTTTCTCTATTCAATGGAGCGAAGAGGACTACAAAGCCGGTCTTGCATCCGGAGCGAAAACTTTCCGTATATCTGGGGAGTATACCTCTGACGGTTTGGACGAAGTTGAAAAGCAATGGTGGGACAAGGGGCTGATTATCATCGGTGGCGGAAACAAAGTCCCCGTAGAAGCCGTAATTACTGTGGTGGAAGAGGGTGAGAAGATTCCCTGCTCTATCAGTCTGAAAAAGGATTGGGATGAATCTGTTTATCCGCTTTTTACGTTTCCCAACCCGGGAAACGTAGAAGAGGTGATCTGTATGTCATCCTTAGATGGGGAAAACTGGTATGAGTACGACGTCACAACATACTTGCAGAACAACTTCGCTGATTATCAGATACCTGCAGTTGTCTATGATGATTATGACGAGTTGATTTCAATCCCTGGCGATGCGCCTTCTTATTATAAAATTGTAATAAAAGGAGGCCCTTATGCTGGAGAATCCGCGGTGATAAGAAGAAATCCGCCTTATGATCTGACCGATACCGATGATGACATTTCCGGAGACCGAGGAGGCGGAGGTCAAGGGGAACACGACAGACCGGATCAAGACGACGAAGCTGTGCCGCCGGTGATACCGCCCGCAGTAACTCCGCCAGTAGCGCCACCGCCGATTTTACCTCCTGAAATTCCAGTGAGACCGCCTGCAGTTTTGCCCGCGCTGCCCACAATCGTTCCGCCGATAAAAACGCCTGGTTTGACGCTGGCGACAGATTCTGCTGAGCAGGAGGCAGGCGATGGAACACAGGTAGAGGAAACGGAAGCTGACCTTCTTGCTGACGCAGCGGCGGCTAGTCATGAAGTGGCCACGGATTCATCCTCAGGGGTCAAGGCCGAGAATAGGGCGGATAGCAGAAGTATTTTGAAAAACGCAGAGCCTTCTGACAGCGGGAAAAAACGAATTCCAGCATATGTCGGGGCACTTGCAGGCACTGTGGCTCTGATGACGACAGGTTCACTGCTGGCGCTGAGGCGCAGAAGATGAAAACTCTAAAGAATGAGAATGAGGCATGGAAGAAATTTCTTCTATGCCTTTTCTTTTTGTGCTATAATCTATTAGCGAAAAAAATGTAATTCATTGTCGATAAGAGGAGAGGAGCGCAGAATGAACTTCCTAGAAGAACGGATAACAAAAGACGGAATTGTAAAAGAAGGAAATGTACTCAAGGTTGACAGCTTTCTCAACCACCAGATGGACATCAAGTTATTTGACCAGATGGGTGAAGCATTTAAAGAGAAATTCAGGGAAAAAGACATCAACAAAATTTTGACCATAGAGGCTTCCGGTATCGGAATTGCCTGTATTGTGGCGAAGCATTTTGATGTGCCGGTGGTCTTCGCGAAGAAAGCCAAGAGCATCAATCTGGATGGTGAGATGTATACGGCAGAAGTTGAGTCTTTCACCCACAAGACAAAAAATCAGATTATCGTATCAAAGAAATTTCTCACTGCGGAAGATCAGATTTTGATTATCGACGACTTTCTGGCAAATGGCTGTGCGCTGCAGGGGTTGATTCAGTTGGTGCAGGCAGCAGGAGCGGAGGTCTGCGGCATCGGCATCGCCATCGAAAAGGGTTTTCAGCCCGGCGGTCAGATTATTCGCAACTTGGGCTATCAGCTAGAATCTTTAGCCATCGTAGAAAGTATGAACAGCGAAACTGGAGAAGTCGTGTTTCGCTCTCAGGAGTCGTTAGGGGAAGGCGCCTATGAACAGTAACGTGGAAAACATATATCAATTGGAAGGAAGAGTACCTGTTTCTAAAGCGATTCCTTTTGGGCTGCAGCACATCCTGGCCATGTTTGTAGCAAACATCGCACCCATTATCATCGTAGCAGGGGCCTGCGGCTTATCCTCAGGAGATATGGCCATGTTGATCCAGAGCGCCATGATTATCGCCGGCATCGGTACGATCATCCAGCTTTATCCGGTCTGGAGACTGGGATCTGGACTGCCTATCGTCATGGGAATCAGCTTCACTTTTGTCTCCATCTTCTGCTATATCGGACCGACTTACGGTTATGAAGCGATTATCGGCGCGGTGCTGATAGGCGGTCTGGCGGAAGGTGTTCTCGGTCTGCTGGCAAAATATTGGACGAGATTGATTACGCCGGTGGTAGCGGCCAGCGTGGTAACTGCCATCGGATTTTCTTTACTGTCTGTAGGCGCAGCCTCTTTTGGCGGCGGCAGCGGCAGTGCAGACTTCGGCTCAGCCAAAAACCTGATTCTGGGCGGCATTACGTTGGCGTGCTGTATCGGCTTTAACATCTTCGCTAAGTCCTTTTGGAAGCAATTGTCTGTGTTGTTTGGTCTTGTGGCAGGGTATGTAGTCGCTGTCGCCATGGGAATGGTCGATTTTTCCACGCTGTCGGATGCGTCTGTCATTGCGCTGCCAAAGTTGATGCCCTTCAAACCGGTCTTTCATCCAGGCGCTATCGTCTCGGTGTTCCTGATTTTCCTGGTATCGGCCACAGAGACGATCGGTGATACTTCAGCACTGGCATCGTCTGGTCTTGGAAGAGATGTAAAGGCAAATGAAACGGCAGGGTCTATCGCCTGTGACGGTTTCATCAGCTCCTTGTCGGCGGTCTTCGGCTGCCTGCCCATTACATCCTTCAGCCAGAACGTGGGATTGGTAGCGATGACAAAGGTGGTCAACCGCTTTACCCTCTTGATGGGTGCCATCATCATGATTTTGGCAGGACTATTTCCGATCTTTGGAACGCTGCTGGCCACTTTGCCCGACGCAGTGTTGGGAGGCTGCACGATCATGATGTTTGGAACCATCGTGGTCAGCGGAATTCAGATGATTTCACGGTGCGGTTACAGCCAGAGAAACATCAGCATTGTGGCGCTGTCTCTCAGCGTGGGGATTGGATTTACCCAGGTGCCGGAGATCTTCTCTATCTTTCCACAGATTATACAAAATGTGTTTGCTGAGAACTGTGTAGCGGTGGTATTCTTGGTGGCAATTGTCTGCAATCTGATTCTGCCGAAAGATATGGAATCAAAAAACGAAAAAGCTGACTGATGAGGTCAGCTTTTTTTAGAATTTGTCAAAAGGTCGATAAAGCATTGCATGACAGGACTGAGCCACTTATTCTTGTGATGGGCGCAGACTGCAGTAATCTCCATATGGTCATAATCTGTCTCAATGGCGCAGAGACTGCCTTCTTTTAAGTCTTCTTCCACCGTAAAGGTGGGCAGATAGGAAATTCCCATATCATTTTTTACCAAGTTAATAATCGTAGGAATGCTCCACAGTTCAATGGTGTGGCCTAAATGAATGTCCTTTTCCTTCAGATAATCAGTGAAGATTTCTCTGAAAATGCAGTTTGGCTCATCGATGATATAGGGGAGATCCAACCTCTGGCCGGAAGTCTTAAAATCGGGATACTGCTTTTTTGTTGCCGGCGAAGCGATCAGGGTCATGGTATGGGAGTCCATCTTGTGGAGGGTCAGGCTGTCCGTATTTCCGCCGACATTTTCGTAAAAGATGCCCATATCAAGTCTTCCGTCGATCAAAGCGTCGCGGATTTCGTAGCAGTTCATAGAGCGGAGAAACAATTTTGCCCCAGGAGCGATCTGGTGGAACTGCTTTAGCAAAGGCGGGAGGCGGTAACAGAGCTGCGTCTCAGCTACACCGACAGAAAGGCTTTGCTTCATATCAGCCAGGGAAGCCCCCAGACTCTGCATTTTTGCAAAGGAGAGAAGCGTTTCTTCTACATAAGGAATCAGTTTTTCGCCAGCTTTGGTCAGCTGCATCCGTCTGCCGATTTTTTCAAAGAGTTTGATGGAGAGTTCCTGTTCTAACTGCTGCACTTGAAAGGTGATGGTGGATTGGGTGTACCCCAGCTTGTCAGCAGCCTTGGCATAACTTCCTTCTTCTGTAATTGTTTTAAAGGTTTCTAAATATTTCAGATCCATCACAAACCTCCTATTATTTGGTTCAAAAATATTGAATTATAAAATCAAATGATTCGACTATTTTGAAATTATCTTTTATGTTATTATAATCCTAAAGGTAGGTGATTTCAAGTGATTATGAATATTTTACTGAGTTTTGCACCCTATGCGTTTGTTACGGCCTATACACCAGGACCGAATAACATCCTTGCCCTCAACACCACAAGCAATTATGGCTGGTCCAATGGCAGAAAGCTGATTTTGGGTATCGGTACGGGATTTATCTGTGTCATGTTAGTGTGTGCGGTGGGCTGTTTCTGGATTGCAAAGTATATCGGCGGTATCGTTTCAGTGATGAAGTACATAGGCGCAGCCTATATTCTCTGGCTGGCTTTCCACGTGGCAAAGAGCAAACCGGACACAGGAGAACAAAAGGAAGCGGGAGGTTTTATCAAGGGAATGGTGCTGCAGTTTGTCAACGTGAAGATTATACTTGCCGCCATTACGACTTATACAGGTTACGTGATCCCTGTAAATGATTCCTTGGAGGCGCTGCTGGCATCAGCGTTGTTCCTGACCCTGGCAGGAGTTTCTGGAACTCTGGTCTGGGCCGCAGCGGGCAGTCTGCTGCAGCGGTTTTTAAAAAAATACTATCGGCCGTTTAATATCTGCATGGCAATCGTATTGGTGGAAAGCGCTGTGAAACTGTTTTTCATCCGCTGACAAGATTGTATTTGTTCCTATTGCGTGCTATAATTTAGGAAATTCATTACATAAGGGGAACAAAATGAAAAAGAGAAATCTATTGATTACGTGGACACTGGTTCTTTTGCTGGCGCTTTCTACAGTCACTGTCAGCGGAGCCATGCCAGGAACTACAAAGTCCGTAAAAGATGGCAGAATGAGAATTACACTGACTGTCATGAGCAATGCCTCTATCAAGGTAAGCTGGTCTAAACAAAAGAAGTACACGCATTACGAGATTTATCGCAAGAACGCAGGCGAAAAGAGTTATAAGAGAATCGCCAGTGTGAAGGGGACGGACCGTATAGATAAAAGACTGAAACAAAATACTTTATACAAATATAAAATCAGGCCTTATCGATATATAAAAGGAAAGAAAAGTTATGGTAAATACTCTTACGAAAACGCAGCCGCTACAGGTGTCCGTGTAAAGGACTATGTTTTGGAACTTTCTCTGCCAGAGAATGATACAACGGGCGTTGGTGTCAATGTGGGTACAACGGACTGCAGTGCGAATCAGAAAACAGCTTTGATCTATAGAAGTACCTCTGTCAATGGTACATATGAGAAAATTAAGGCATTGACCTTAAAAAAAAGCTGGCAGTTTTGGGATTCCACCCATGCAGAGCGTTTTATCGATAGAACAGTAAATAGTGATACGACGTATTATTACAAATTTAAAGTTCAAAAAAAAGTCAATAAAAAAACGTACAGCAGCAAATTCAGTGAACCAAAGGCTGTGCGGACGCAGCCCAACTGGACCATGAATAAACTGATCTATTCAAACCTGACTGACGAGAAAACAAGACAGGAAATCAACGGAATTCTCCGCAAGGCAGGAATGCGTCAAAGCTACGTAGATGCGTTAATGGCTTTGGTGAAAGACTATAATGAAGTAGTAGGGCAACAACCCTATTTCCACAACGGCTTTACCGTCGCAGATGATAGGGGAATAGATTATGAAGCCGCGGATACTTACAATTTGTGGACGGAAAAACGCAGCTATGCAGATGTGAACTGCAGGCTGACTGCCATGACGCTGTTTAGGGATTTCATTACCACCGAGAAGGAAATGGAAGAAGATGATTTTCTATCCACCGATAAGGATGCTATGGAAAACTACCCTCTATGTGACATTGAAGGGGAGGATCAAAGAAAATTTTATACGGTCTATCATCCGGTATCCATAGGTGATACGACAAATCCCGATGTCATCCTTGCGGCTATACAACAGGAATGGCGAGACAGGGGCATACAATTCAAGGAAGGAGACGCTTCACTGATCAGTGTCGTCTGCCATGACGAGATAGACAATATCGCCTTTGTAGGCCATGCCGGAGTTATGATCGAGGATGGCGATGACATCTATTTTATCGAGAAATTTGGACCGACTTCGCCGTATCAGGTTGGAAAGTTTCAAGGGGAGGAGCAAGTCAGAGAATATCTTCTCAATCGTTTTTGGAAGTTTTACACGCCAGGCGTTTCAGCACCGCCTGTCATCATGGTAAATGATAGGGAACTGTCAAACTAGGTGCATCAAAAAAATGGAATTTTGAAACTGCCCGTGAGCAACGGAAATGCTTGCGGACAGTTTTTATTATGTAGGAATTTACGTTTTAGGAGTAAAGCTCCGTGATACACTCGATTTTTTACAATTCGAGGTGAAAATGGAAGTCTGTGGAAGTCAGATTGAATGGCATATTTCAGGGTATATTAGTAGAAAAGACAACACCGTTTAGCTGTCGATTTCTAAAATCAAAAAGTGCAGAACAAATGTTCCTCTTTTCTCTGTACTTTTTAATTTTTTTGTGCTAGAATGAAAACCGAATAGCTGAATAGAAGATAAAACTACGTTGTGGTATTTGAATATCAATGGAGGTGAAAGATAGATGAGAGAAGAAAGACAGTTTGAGCTAGTCTCTGATTATAAGCCAATGGGCGACCAGCCGCAAGCAATTGAAAAATTGGTACAGGGCGTGATGGAGGGGAAAAAGCATCAGACGCTGATGGGTGTTACCGGATCCGGCAAGACTTTTACCATGGCCAATATCATACAGAAGGTACAGAAACCAACCCTTGTCATTTCTCATAACAAGACCCTGGCTGCTCAGCTCCATGGAGAATTCAAAGAGTTTTTCCCCAACAATGCAGTAGAATACTTTGTCTCCTATTACGATTATTATCAGCCGGAAGCTTATGTGCCTTCCACTGATACCTATATAGAAAAAGACTCTCAAATCAACGACGAGATTGAGAAGCTGAGGCACTCAGCAACCGCAGCCTTGGCAGAACGCAGCGATGTCATCATCGTGGCCTCGGTGTCCTGTATCTATGGTTTGGGAAGTCCTTTTGATTACGAAAATCAATTGATCTCGCTGAGACCAGGCATGGAGAAACCACGCAATGAGATTCTGCGAAAGCTGGTAGATATTCAGTATACACGCAACGATTTGGCTTTTGAACGCGGTACCTTCAGAGTCAGGGGCGATATCATAGACGTTTTCCCTGCAGGATCTGATAAGGCGGTGCGGATCGAACTCTTTGGCGATGAGATTGAGACCATCAAAGAGATGAACCCTCTGACAGGTGAGATCCTCGGACTGCGCAATCACGTGGCCATCTATCCGGCCTCCCATTATGTTACGTCCAAAGAAAATATGGAAAGGGCCTTGGTGACGATCGAAGAAGAACTGGCGGAGCGGCTGCAGTGGTTTAAGGACAGAGGAAAATTGTTGGAAGCACAGAGGATCGAGCAGAGAACACGATACGACATGGAGATGCTGAGAGAAATTGGCACCTGCAAAGGAATTGAAAACTATTCGAGACATATCAACGGGCTGGAGCCAGGGGTACGTCCATATACGCTGATCGACTATCTGCCAGAGGATTTTCTTTTGCTGATTGACGAATCTCACGTCATGCTGCCTCAATTGAGAGCCATGTATGCAGGGGACCGTTCCCGCAAGTCCTCCCTGGTTGAATTCGGTTTCAGACTTCCATCGGCATTGGACAATAGACCGCTGAAGTTTGAAGAGTTTCAAAAATTGGTCAATCAAGCTGTCTACGTCAGCGCGACACCGGCGGTATATGAGAAAGAAGCGGCAGGCGGTATTACTGCAGAGCAGATTATCAGACCGACAGGCCTCCTGGATCCTCCAATCGAAGTGCGCAAGACAGAGGGACAGATTGACGATTTGATCGGTGAACTCAAGCAGACAGCGGAAAAAGGCGAACGTGCTTTTGTGACCACTTTGACGAAAAAGATGGCAGAGAGCCTGACCACTTATCTGACCAATGCAGGAATCAGAGTGCGATATCTGCACTCTGAAGTCGATACCCTTGAGAGACTGGAGATTATCAGAGATCTGCGTCTGGGTGAATTCGATGTTCTGGTGGGAATCAACCTGCTGCGGGAAGGTCTCGATATACCGGAAGTTTCCCTCGTCGCCATACTTGATGCTGATAAAGAGGGGTTCCTCAGAACTGAGACGTCCTTGATTCAGACCATCGGCCGAGCGGCCCGTAATGTAGATGGCAAAGTCATCATGTATGGCGACCATATCAGTAAAGCGATGCAGGCGGCCATCGATGAGACAGAGAGAAGGCGTGCCATTCAGAATCGATATAATGAGGAACATGGCATTACGCCGCAGTCCATTCAGAAATCGGTAAGAGCCGTTATAGAAGCGACAAAACCGACGGAAGAGGAAGGCAGATTTAAAGGCAAGAAACCTTTAGAGATGACTACCAAAGAGCTGAAGGACTTTGTAAAGGAATTAGAAGCAGAGATGAAGCAGGCTGCTGCGGCATTGCAATTTGAGCGAGCTGCCCAGCTGCGTGATCAGATTATGGAATACAAAGTAAGATTATAACATTATACGACTTGTTCCTAGCCGCTCGCTATCGCTTGCGGGGAACAAAAGCATAAGGAGGATTTGAATGGCAAACGAGATTTACGTGAAAGGTGCCAACGAAAACAATTTAAAACATGTCGACGTGAAGATACCACGAGACCAGCTCGTGGTTCTGACAGGCTTGTCGGGATCAGGAAAGTCTTCGTTGGCTTTTGATACGATTTACGCTGAGGGGCAGAGAAGATATGTGGAGAGCCTGTCCTCCTATGCGCGACAATTTCTGGGACAGATGGACAAGCCGGACGTAGAACTGATCGAAGGGCTTTCACCAGCCATTTCTATCGATCAGAAGACCACCAGCAAAAATCCCAGATCAACCGTCGGCACTGTAACCGAAATACACGATTACTTGAGACTTCTCTACGCGAGAATTGGACATCCTCATTGCCCGATTTGCGGGAAGCCCATTACTAGTCAGACTGTCGATCAGATGGTGGACTCCATCATGGAATTCCCAGAAGGCACTAAGATTATGATTTTAGCGCCAGTGGTGAGGCAGAGAAAAGGGGAACATGAGAAGATTCTGGAGAGAATCCGCAAAGAGGGATTTACCAGGGTGAGAATCGACGGGGAAATTCGTCTCATTAACGAAGAAGAAATCAAACTGGACAAAAAGTTCAAGCATACCATCGAAATCGTAATAGATAGAATTATCATTAAACCGGGACAAGAGAGCAGAATCTCTGAGGCTGCGGAGCTGGCTATGCATCAGGGCGACGGACTGGTCGTAGTGCAGTTTATAGATAACGACTTTAATATGGAGAAGACCTTTTCCACCAAGCTGGCCTGTCCGGAGCACGGTGTCAGCATTGAGGAACTGGAACCGAGAATGTTTTCTTTTAACAGCCCTTTTGGTGCCTGTCCAACTTGTAACGGCTTGGGTTTTACGCAGAAAATCGATCCTGAACTCATCATCAAGACGGATAAGAGTGTTATCGACGGCGCATTAGGGACGATTTTTGCTTCTATGGAGTTTTCGGGATTTTACAGACAGATGATCGATGCATTGGCCAAAGAGCACGGCGTTGATTTGAGCGTCCCTTACGAAGAACTGCCGAAAAAATTTCAGCAGGAGCTGCTTTACGGCACAGGAAACCGCCACCTGAAGTACACCTATACCAGCAGAAGCACCGGAGCGGTATCTCATAGAGATCATCCTTTTGAGGGCATGATCAATAACGTAGAGCGCAGATACCGGGAGACCAGTTCTGACTTCATGAAAGAGAAGATGCAGAAGTACATGGTAGTCAGAGACTGCCCGGCATGTGACGGTAAGCGTCTGAAACCAGAGGTACTGGCTGTGACCATAGGGGGAAAGAACATCGCAGAAGTATCTGACATGTCCATCAGAGATGCTTATAACTTTATCGACCAGGTGCAGCTGAGCGAAAAAGAAGAAATGATCGGCCGCCAGATCATCAAAGAAATTAAAGCCAGATTACAGTTTTTAATTAACGTGGGTCTGGAGTATCTGACCCTGTCCCGTGCGTCGGGTACTTTGTCAGGCGGAGAATCTCAGAGAATCAGACTGGCGACACAGATCGGCTCCAGCCTGATGGGCGTTCTCTATATCCTGGATGAGCCCAGCATCGGACTGCATCAGAAGGACAATGAAAAACTTCTGGAGACACTGCGTCATCTGACAGATTTGGGTAATACACTGCTGGTCGTCGAGCACGACGAAGACACCATGTACGCCGCAGACCATATCATTGATATCGGCCCTGGGGCGGGTATTTACGGCGGCGAATTGGTTGCACAGGGTAACGTAGAGGAAATCAAAGCCTGTCCAGAATCTTTAACAGGGCAGTACCTCTCTGGTGTTAAGAAAATTGAAGTGCCAAAACACAGACGTGAGGGCAATGGCAATTTCATCACCATCAAGGGGGCGGCGGAGAACAACTTGAAGAATATCGATGTGGAAATTCCTCTAGGCAAATTTGTCTGCGTTACCGGAGTGTCTGGATCGGGAAAGAGCAGCTTGATCAACGAGATTCTCTACAAAGGCGCGGCGAAGGTCATCAACAGGACGAAGGGTGAAGCCGGGAAATACGATGAAATCATCGGCTTAGAGAACGTGGACAAGATTATAGATATCGACCAGTCTCCAATCGGCAGAACGCCAAGATCCAATCCGGCGACGTATACGGGCATGTTCACCCATATCAGAGATCTGTTTGCATCCCTGCCGGAGTCAAAGATCAGAGGCTTTGAAAAAGGAAGGTTCAGCTTTAATGTGAAAGGCGGCAGATGTGAGGCTTGCAGCGGAGACGGCATCATCAAAATCGAAATGCACTTCCTGCCAGATGTTTATGTACCTTGTGAAGTCTGCAAGGGAAAGCGGTATAATAGAGAGACACTGGAAGTAAAATATAAGGGCAAGAACATCTTTGACGTTTTGGATATGAGCGTGGCGGAGGCTTTGGGTTTCTTTGAAAATCTGCCATCCATTAAACGACAGCTGGATACCCTCAACGAAGTGGGTCTGGACTATATCAAGCTGGGGCAGCCGTCTACGCAGCTGTCAGGCGGCGAGGCCCAGAGAATCAAACTGGCTACGGAACTCTCAAAGAGAGGGACGGGGAAAACGTTGTATATACTGGATGAGCCGACTACAGGACTTCATTTTGCTGATGTAGATAAACTGCTGATGGTTCTGGACAAGTTAGCTGATGCAGGGAATACAGTGGTCGTGATTGAACACAATCTGGATGTCATCAAACGAGCAGATCATGTCATTGACTTGGGACCGGAAGGCGGCAACAGAGGCGGAACCATCGTGGCTACAGGAACGCCAGAGGACATTGCAAAGTGCAAAGACTCCTACACAGGGCAGTTCTTGAAGAAAATGTTAAAATAGTGTATAATGGTTAATTGTACATCATTAACAACACAACAAAAGGAGATAATCCAATGATTAACAATGAAAACCTGACTATGCTGACGGATTTTTATGAAATCACGATGGCTAACGGTTATTTTCAGTCAGGTAATGTTGAAGACATCGCCTATTTTGACATGTTCTTCAGAAAAGTTCCCGATGGTGGAGGCTATGCCATTATGGCAGGTGTAGAGCAAGCGGTAGAATACTTGAAGAGCCTTCATTTTACAGCGGAGGACATTGATTTCCTCAAGAGTAAAGATATTTTTTGTGATAGCTTTCTCGATTATTTGAGAAATTTTAAATTTACTTGTGACGTTTGGGCTGTACCTGAAGGCACTCCCATTTTTCCACATGAACCGATTTTAACTGTAAGAGGGCCGGTGATTCAGGCACAGTTTGTCGAGACCATGCTTTTGCTGATCATCAATCATCAAAGCCTGATTGCGACAAAGGCGAACCGCATCGTCAGAGCTGCAAAAGGCAGACCTGTCATGGAGTTCGGAACGAGAAGGGCACACGGCACGGCAGCTGCGGTCTTTGGCGCAAGAGCAGCCTACATCGGAGGGTGTGCGGGAACAGCCTGTGCGATTGCAGATCGTGATTACGGCATCACAGCCCTTGGAACGATGGCTCACAGCTGGGTACAGATGTTTCCCAGCGAATATGAGGCATTTAAAAAGTATGCAGAGATTTATCCTGACAATTGCGTGCTGCTGGTAGACACTTATAATGTATTGCGTTCGGGCGTACCCGCAGCAATCAAGGTTTTTAAGGAACTGAAACCGAAGAAGATGGGCATTCGAATCGACAGCGGAGACGTAGCGTATCTGACAAAGAAAGCGAGAAGGATGCTGGACGAAGCGGGGCTTTCGGAATGCTCTATTACAGTATCCAACTCTCTCGACGAATACATTATCAGAGATATTATTTTAGAAGGCGCACAGATAGATTCTTTTGGTGTCGGTGAGAGACTGATTACGGCTAAGTCCGAGCCGGTCTTTGGCGGTGTATACAAATTGTCTGCATTGGAACAGGACGGTGTCATCATACCGAAGATTAAAATCTCCGAAAATGTTGAAAAGATTACGAACCCGGGATTTAAGACGCTTTACAGGCTCTTCGACAAAGACAATCATAAAGCGCTGGCAGATGTGATGACTTTAGATGGTGAGGAAATTCCGGAGGTGGACGGTTACGAAATTTTCGATCCCAACGCTATTTGGAAGAAGAAGCGCTTGTGCAATTTCTACGCGAAGAACTTGCGGATACAGCTCTTTGATAAAGGAACCTGTGTCTATGAATGTCCTGACATCGAAGAGGTCAAGGACTATTGCAGAGAGCAGATGGAAACTCTCTGGGACGAGACATTGCGATTCGAGAATCCTCAGACATATTATGTAGATTTATCACAAAACCTCTGGGATGTGAAGAATAAACTGATCGAGGAACATACGGTCAGATAATTTAAAATGTAATTAGAAATCAGCCTGCAGCAGGAAATGAACAGGCTGGTTTTTTATTGTAATTTGCAGTATCTAAGTATTAAGATATAGATGTTTTTTGCTGAATAAACCCTCAGTACAATTGCATTTTAAATGAAAGAAACTATAATGAAGTCATAGCCCAATTGTAGAAATCGTTATAACATAGAGGAGAAAAGCCGGTCAGATAGAGAGGAAGCTTTGAAGGCTTTAGACGCAAATCAAAGTTCTCCTTAATATAAATAAGTAAAATAAAATAAATCCAGTCAAAGGCCGGGCTATTGTCCGGCCTTTGATGTGTAAGATTTTTCTCGCAAAATGCAGGACAGGGGGGTAGAATATAGGTATATAGAGTGGAATAGAAGATCGAGGTGATGCTTTGTGACACATTTTTATGTTTTTTGCTATATCGCAGCCCTGTTGACTGGCGTTGCAGCATTGACGATACAAATGCTTTCAGACCGGTGCAATGCAGGAAGGAATTCTCTAATCATGAATTTATTCATCATTGTCGTGCTCCTTGTGGACTTTTATGATTTCCTCATTTACTACAATGACCATATCATGTACGTAGATGAAGGAAGACTCATTATCAGTTTCGGCGGTTGCCTCCTCGCTGTATTGACCTCTCTTTGGATCGGTATTACGGCTGCAGGGCTAGAGGGAAGGAAATACTGGCTGATTCACCGTTCCTATCAGATTTATGTGTTGGTCTACATCGGTGCGTGGTTCCTGTTGGTTTTTCTATTTCCGACATACCGATGGAGCAGACTGATTCTGGATCTGCCTCTCATGTTGGGGCTATTTCTCGTAAGTGGCTATTTGGTCTTACAGGGGAGAAAATACGAGACGAAAAAAGTTACAGTTTATAAAGTTCTGATTACATTGTTGTGGAGTCTCGACGCAGTCACCTACTTTCTGCGGGAGACCGGTTTTTATCCAAAAAAAGTGATGGATATGACCATAATCTATTTACTTCTAATCAATGTCGTGAATATTGCGCTGCTTTATCTGCTGGACTTCTCTACTGCCGGCAGACACGACCAGACAGACAAAGAGATTGCCTGGCACCAGATTACCGAAGACTATCGGCTGACTGAAAGAGAGGTAGAGGTACTTAAAAAGGTTTATGATGGGGAAACGAATCTGGAGATTGCAGATGAATTTTTTATCTCCGAGCGTACAGTCAAAGCGCATATCCACAATATTTTTAAAAAGTTAAAAGTAAAAAATAGAATGGAGGCCCTTTGCTTAGTCCGGACAACCATGGAAAAAGAAAAGAGTGAATGCTTGGAATGACTGGAAATTAAGGCTACTAGAAAAAAAGTGCCAGTTTGTTAGATTGCAAAAAAAGCCAGTTTAAGACTTTTGTATAATTGACTGAATTATCTGCCTAATATATGATGAGCCTGTAATACGGATGGAGACGTCCGTGTTACAGGATTTTATTTTTTTCACTATTTACATTTAAGTAGGAGGACTTATTATGGGTAGAAAGATCCCTATGTGGCAGTGTATCCTCGTAATGGTCGTGATGATCGCCTTGATCTTCTGGAACGTTATGATTGATACAGAAGCCGGAGAAGCGCATGTCGCGCTTGTTTTCGCAGGTGCTTTTGCAGCCATCATTGCCATGCTGAACGGCTGGAAGTGGAGTTACATGGAGGCGGGCGTTCTGGCCGCCATCAACAGAACCATGCAGGCCATTCTCATCTTAGCGGTTGTGGGTTTGATGCTGGGTTCCTGGATGGCAGGCGGCGTCGTACCATCTATGATGTATTTCGGTATTAAAGTTATTTCACCAAGTATTTTCCTGGCCACCGCTTGTCTGCTTTGTTCCATCGTGTCCCTGGCAACAGGATCATCCTGGTCAACGGCAGGCTCCATGGGCGTAGCCTTGATCGGTGTCGGAACGGCTTTAGGTTTTCCAGCGGTCATGACAGCTGGCGCTGTTGTATCTGGCGCCTATTTTGGAGACAAGATGTCACCTCTGTCTGATACGACAAACTTAGCACCAGCTGTAGCAGGTTCCAATCTGTTTGATCACATCAAACACATGGTGTTCACTACTGGTCCGGCATGGATTATCGCTTTGATCGTCTATCTGATCATGGGATTCATGCACACCGGCAGTTCAGAGGGTCCTGATATGGGAACGATTGACGAGATTCTTGGTTTTATCAGTGACAGTTATAACGTGAGTCTGATCTGCTTGATTCCACCGGTCTTCGTAATTGCTGCGGTTGCATTAAAACTGCCGGCACTGCCTGCCTTAATCGGTGGCGTAGTTCTCGGTCTGCCGTTTTTCCCGATGCAGGGCAGAAGCATTATCGGTAACGGAGCAGAAGAAATCCCTGGAGCGGGTTCTTATCTGAACTATGGTGTTACAACGGAAGTTCCGGAAGGCGCATCTTCTGTACTCAGTGAACTGGCCGGACTGCTTTCCAACGAAGGCATGCAGGGCATGATGTGGACGATTTCCCTGATCTTGTGTGCGATGGTATTTGGCGGTATTGTAGACTCCACCGGTATCATGGGCAGTATCGCAGTCGCCATGGTAAAACTGGCGCGGGGTACGAGAGGCGGACTGGTGTTGATGACAGAGTTGATGTGTATAATCGTAAATGCACTCTGCTGTGACCAGTATCTGGCAATTATCCTGCCGGGCAGAATGTTCAAGGAGGCTTTCGAGGACAGAAGACTGGCTCCGAAAAACCTGTCCAGATGTTTGGAAGACAGCGGAACGATTACATCGAACTTCTTCCCATGGAATACCTGCGGTGCAACGATGAGATCCTTCCTGCAGGTAGGAAGCGGTTACATACCATATGCTGTATTGAACTGGATCAACCCGTTAATCTCCATTTTCTATGGTTTCACTGGTATTACGATGACGGAAATGACAGAAGAAGAATATCAGAAGATATTAGAGGAGAGAGAAAAAGAAAAGGAAGAGGCTTTGAAAGCGTTAGAAGCTTAAAAAAGTTCTCCTTAATATATTGAGTAAAATAAAAGTCAAAAGGCCAGGTAATTGCACCTGGCCTTTTGATGTATAGAAAAATGAAAAAATTCAGTTTTTAGACAACTCGTAAATCCGTTGCAAATACAGCGGCATAGATATAGAGGTCTAGTGCTGAAAGCCGCTGAAGGCTGTTTTTAAGTCTCAGGGTCAATTGTTTAAACTTTTGACGGTGCCTATAATGAGGCTGTAACGCGAGAGGCGGGACTCTCTCGCTACAGGATTTTATTTTTTTATCACTACACGTTTTGATAGGAGGACTTATTATGGGTAGAAAGATTCCTTTATGGCAATGTTGTATTGTCATACTCGCAATGATCGGCCTGCTGGTGTATTCCATTTTGGGAGACAGAGGCGGTGAACCGCATCTCGGACTTATCGTAGCAGCCTGTGTCGCCGCTATCGTCGGCATCGCAAACGGCTGGAAATGGGCCTATATGGAACAGGGCATCCTGGCAGCGATCAACAGATCCATGCAGGCCTGCCTGATCCTGGCCATCGTCGGATGTATGATCTGCTCCTGGCTGGCAGCGGGCACCATCCCTTCCATGATGTATTTCGGCATCAAGGTCATCAGCCCGAAGGTATTCCTGGTTACAGCTTGTATCCTGTGCTCCATCGTATCCCTGGCGACAGGTTCTTCCTGGTCCAC
>NZ_DBFWLQ010000022.1:0-109077 GCF_048465375.1 Emergencia sp.
GGAGTATTATGAAATGAAGAAGCTTACAGCCCGATAAGCTCTAGTGTTGTTAACGTTACAGGCGGCAAATGCCGCCTGTATATACCGATATTAATTTACACACAATTTTGGACTTGACTCCGCAACCGACTTGCTTCGCAATAAATGTTCCGCACTTTTTTTCTAAAGTGCCCAGCTGCGGACTGTTTGACAACTGAAACCGCCTTTGGCAGTCCGCAACCGACCTGCTTCGCAATAAATGTTCCGTACTTTTTTTCTAAAGTGTCCAGCTGCGGACTACAAATACACTAAATGCTTTTCTCTGAGTTTCCCGCCGAGACTATGCTAAGTACACAGATTTTATCTTGCCTAGCTCAGGTGTGGCATGTATAATGAACGCAACGTTCGACCAGCGTTGCTGCAAGGAAGCGTTCATTGAATCATGTGCTTCGATTCTATATTCAGCGGAATGCACATGGTATAATGTGGTTAGCAACGTCAATGGAGACACCAAAGCAAATTCATTCCACCGAGGAGGATAGCTATATGAAAATCGACCGCCTGATTGGCATCATTACAATTTTATTACAGCAGGATAAGATCACTGCACCAGAGCTGGCAGCGCGTTTTGAGGTGTCAAGACGAACCATCAATAGGGATATTGAAGATATCTGCAAGGCTGGGATTCCTTTGATTACCAGTCAGGGTTATGGAGGCGGCATTTCTATCGCAGATGGGTATAAAATTGACAAATCCCTGTTTACAGAAGAGGAACTGCAAACCATATTAGCCGGACTGAAGGGGATCGACACCGTATCCCGCGCATCACATCAAACAAAACTTTTGGATAAGCTTTCCAGCAAAGAGCATCGAGTCTGCGCAAAAGATACGATCATTATCGACTTAGCATCACACTATCAAATCCCACTGACGCAGAAAATCGAAACGATCAAACAGGCCATTGCCACGCAAAATATCATTTCATTTCAGTATTACTATCAAAAGGGCGAGCAGAGGCGCAAAGTGGAGCCTTATCATCTGGTGTTCAAATGGTCTGCCTGGTACGTCTTTGGCTACTGCCTGGATAGAATGGACTACCGCCTCTTCAAGTTGAATCGTCTCTGGGATTTAGCTTTGTCAGACAAAACCTATTCACGCCGTACGGTGCCCGAAGATAAGCTGAACTTTGAAAGTTACTTTGCTTCCAGCCGAATCCATCTAAAGGCCCTTTTTTCACCAACAGCAAAGTACAGACTGATCGAAGAATATGGCATCGACTCCTTTTCTACCCAGGAAAACGGCGAACTGCTCCTTGAACAAGATTTTGCCAGCTATGAAAATATGCGCGAGTGGGTATTTAGTTTTGGAGATCTGGTTCGCATTTTGGAACCGGACGACCTTCGAGTTGATAGGTACAGGTCAGCAAAGGCTGTACTGGAGATGGATGTCTGACGGATAATCCTCGTTCAAAAAATGGCATCAGAAGGGAAAGCAACATGACAGGCAGTTGTCGTGTTGTTCATGGTACAATCACAGAACAAGGAGGAAATAATCATGATAGAATCGAGATGTGGATTAAAGTGCAGAGACTGCGACTATCGCGAGCAGATGAATTGCCCGGGATGTGTACATATGGACAAGCCTTTCTGGGGCGACAGCTGTCCCGTAAAGTCATGCTGTGAAGAAAAAAAGCACAATCACTGTGGACAATGTAAGGAATTCCCTTGCGAACTGCTGAATCAATTTGCCCACGACGAAGCACAGGGTGATGATGGGAAGAGAATCGAGCAGTGCCGGATTTGGCTGAAAGGGCAGGTGTAAACCATGGCTTCAACTTTAGACTATGTGGATTACATCTGTGATCAAATAGGCGGTGCCGGAGAAATCTCTTATAAGAAGATGTTTGGGGAATATGGCGTTTACTGCGATGGAAAATTCATTGGCGTCATCTGCGACAATCAGCTGTACATTAAAAAGACCAAAGCAGGCGCACTTCTTTATCCAGACTGTGAGGAAGCGCCTCCTTATGAGGGCGCCAAACCGCATTTTCTCATCGACAAAGTAGACGACTACGATCTGATGAGCCGTTTTATTGCAGCCACTTACAATGAACTGCCAATGCCCAAGCCAAAAAAGAAAAAGGGCGTATAAAAAACGAGGAAATAACGGAATCAAGCGGTCAAGTCCGTCAAATCGAGATTTGGGGACTTTTCGCATGAGACCTGCCAACGATTTGCTTAAAGTAAATCGGGCTAGGGCTTCAAGATTCCTATTTCCACATAGAGAAAAAGGCTTGCTTTCATACAATGCAGTATGTCTGGCAAGCCTTTTTGATTATTTTATTCTTTATTTCTGCGTCGTACGAGCCAGCGAAGTTCCCCCTCAGTCAAACGAAGCCGTTCTGCCATCTTTTCAAAAGTTATATGCCCGTCTTGCCATGATTTGAGGCAGGCATCAAAATCAGCGGGATAGGGCTTTCGTGGTCTGCCTAAATGCTTACCATTCGCCCGTGCGATAGCGATACCTTCCGCTTGCCTTTGGTGGTTGAACTCTCGTTCTGCCTGTGCCACATAGGATAAAAGCTGTAGGACAATATCAGAAATGATTGTGCCTATCAAGTCCTTGTTGGTACGGGTATCTAGGATGGGCATATCAATAATTACAATATCTGCCTTTAGCTCTTTTACAATATACCGCCACTCACTTTGTATTTCCTCATAGTTACGTCCCAAGCGGTCAATAGACTTTATCACAAGGACATCTCCTTTTTTCAGCTTCTTCCGCATATTTTGATAGCTCGGGCGGTTGAAATCTTTGCCGGATACCTTGTCCGTATAAATATGCTTTTCCATAATGCCCCAGCGTACCAACTCCTGCCTTTGACGCTCTACATTCTGCTCCACACTGGATACTCTCATGTAGCCATAAACCTGTTGTTCCATAAAATAAAACACCTCCTGTGTCTGTATCATACAAGAGGAATCTTAGGGAAATTATCTGGTTTTGTAAAGGTATGCCTTTAAGCAACTATTTTGCATGACTAACTACCACTTTATATTTTACACTGTTTGAAAGAGGAAAACAAGCAAGTTTTTATGCTTTAGAGTGAAATTGGGATGATGTTGTAAAGGCATACTTTTTTACAAAGGGAGTTGTAGGAAAAGGAAAACCAGCAGGGATACCAAGCCCTGGCAGTTGAACAAAACCCCGACATGCATGATTGATATGCACGGTGATGTATCAGTAATACAGATCAAACGAAAGGAGAACGAGAAGGAATGATAAAGAAATGGATGAAAAAGGGAGGTGCATGTCTGCTGGCAGTCATGATGATGATCCCCCTTATGCCAGTGGCGGATGTTCATGCACAAACAAATGAAATCTGGGTAAATGGTACTAATATAATAACTGCGGCCAGCAACACTGTACAGTGCGGAGTCGGTACAGCGGTTTACAATCCTACAGCACAAACGCTTACATTGACCAATGCGGTTATCAATGCCGGTGGTCCCGACACTGCACCCCTCTACGGAATAAATGTTGGAATCAGAGCTAATTGTAATTTGAACATCGTCCTTGTCGGAGAAAATGTGATTGGTGATGGCGAAAATACAGCCCTTGGCGGCGGGATTATGACAGACGGCACACTGCATATTTCCGGTTCAGGGAAATTGAGCATCAACATAAGCCGCCAAGTGGATCCAGCTACAACCCATGACGCCATAGACGCAAAAGGGGCAGTCTCAATTAAAGATGCGGCTCTAACCATCAAAGATTGGGCTGCGAACAGATTCTCTTCTAATATTTACTTCCCAAGCACGGGCATCCGCTCTGCATCAACAATTACACTTGATGCAGTTACAATTACAGGAGAAAATTTAGATTCCATTGCAGTTACGCTAGACCAAGATATAGCGATTAAAAACTCCAAAATGGAAGTAACAAATTCTTTACAAGCAATAAATACCGGCGGAATTGTTACAATTACAGATAGCAGCATCAACGGCTCTGTTACACATGAAGGTACACCGGGAATTGCTAACGATTATTATGATACCGGCATTGCCGGAAGCAGTGTAACGGTTGATCATTCAACTGTCGATCTGGATACTGTCCAAAGCAATGCAATTTTTGCAGACGATATTCTTACGATAAAAAACAACTCGTCAGTAACGGCTGAAAGTGTATGGCCGGCATTAAACAGCAAGAATGCTATAGAGATTTCAGATAGCATTGTAAAGGCGGAAAGTAAAAGTGGAGAAGAAAATGCTATTTTGGCCGCTAACACGCTGACTATCCGAAATGCAGACGTTACAGCGAAGAGTTACTATCCTGCATTGTTCAGCGGGAGCGCACTGGAAATTGCAGATAGTATCGTAAAAGCGGAATCGACAGCAGATTTAGGAATTTGGTCACGTGGTTCTTTGGCTATCAAAGGGAATTCCGATGTCACAGCAACAGGTACGCTCGGCAGTATCGGCGCCTTGACATCTGCCACGGTTACTCCTGCAGCAGGCAAAAAAGTCGAAATTTTAATCGGAAATGACAAAGACAGCGCTACAGCTGCTGAAAATTCTCCATTTTCAGGAGAAACCGATATATCTGCATATAAAACAAAAACCTATTTCCATAGTAAAATACAGGCTGCTCCTCCAATCAGCGGTGGCGGTACAGTTATACCGAGTGACAACGTTACCAACAACACGGCGGAGAAGACCACGACAGCAGATATAACAACTACGACTGGAACGGACGGCAACACAACCGCAACCGTTGACAAAATCACTGCTGACAAGATTGTGGACAAGGCCGTTGCGAACCAATCTAAGGAAGTTATCATCGATGCGACTACGACAAAAGCTGACGCTAAGGCTGCAGAGGTCAGACTTCCTGCAGAAACAGTCAATGCTATTGTTGAAAAAACCGATGCAGACGTTATCTTCAAAACGGATGCAGCGGAGATTGTTTTTGACCAGAAGGCGGCAGAAGCAGTGGCAGAGAAAGCAGCTACAGGCACTGTCTCCATCATCGTGGAGAAGGTAAAAGAAGACGACATCCAGGTTCAGGTTAAGCTGAAGGTCGTAACGGCAAACGGCAACATCACCGACTTCAAGGGCGGCAATGTAAAAGTAACCTTAGCGCTTCCAGCAGCCTTGAAGGACAAGGAAGTCGTATGCGTATACATCGATGATGAAAGCGTGTACCACGAAGTAGATGGCGCCAAAAATGCTGACGGTACTTATACCTTTAACACAGGGCATTTCTCAGCCTATGCCATCTTAGCAGCAGAAGAGGCAGACAAGGTCATCGCAGAGCAGGAGAAGGCAAAGATTGGCAGAATTAAAGCCGGCGTGAAAGCCACGACCATCAAAGCATGGTCGTCTGCCAAGAAGAAATCTATCACAGTTAAGTGGAAGAAATCTGCAGGCTACAAAGTGGACTACTATCAGGTATTTCGTTCCACAAAGAAAAACAGCGGATATGGAACAAAGGCATTCTATACCACAAAGAATGGCACCCAGAAGAGCTACAAAAATACGAAGGCTTTGAAAAAAGGCGCCAGATACTACTACAAGGTAAGAGGTGTCAGAAAAATCGATGGTGAAAAAGTTTACACCAAGTGGTCCAACAAAGCGATCAGAATCGCTAAATAGTAAAGACCCACGCTATTAATAGACCCGCAGGCTTAGTTCTGCGGGTTTTTCCTTCGCCCTTTACGACAACAATTCTCAAAATCCCCAGATCATTATTATTGTTGGGGAATATCACATGTGAAAAATAGCAGGGTAAAGAAAAAGCAGATACTTTCATACCTGCTTTTTGACTGCTAGGAACGGAGCCTCAGCTTCGCTCCTATTAAACATTTTTTGTTTCTGCTTTGCCGGAGACAATCCACGGTGCTGGCTGCAGGTCAAAAGCGTTTTTCGGTCCCAGCTTTGATACTGCAATCTGAATGACTTCAGCTTCTTTGATGCCGTATCTTTCAAACAAGCTGCGCATATTTCCCGCTACCACGAAATCAAGGGTGTAGACCACGATATTGATCAGCGGATTCAGCTTGAGCAGGCATTCAATTTCCTGCTCCATGCTGGCAGAAGCCGCCAAAAATGCAATTGAAGGCACCGGCATATCTTTCAGCGCCTCTTCATCTACGTGATCCACCACCGTCACATTGCGCAGGTCAAAATAGCCGATGTTGTCTTCCATCGCATCCCGTTCTTTCTGGTTATATTCGACAGCGATCACTGTACCCTCACTGGCCATAAAGGCAGCTTCGATGGCGATGCTTTCACCGTTGATGACGCAGATTGTGTCCTCGTGGCTGATGTGCATTTTGCCAAGAATGACAGAACGAATTTCACTGCCCAGACGGCGAGAGGAACCCTGACGGAAATTCAAACTGTCCAGCCCTAGTTTATATGTATTGCGGGCATTTGGGTTTACCACCAGCATGCCGGCGGATTCGTTAATGCCCCGGTTGATCATGTCGCTGACTTTGTCATGTTTGATTTCTCCTACAGGCTGCGAGCCTTCATTGTACCAGACTTCGCAGTCCCCTAATCCGGCATTCCACATGTGATAAAAAATTTCCGGATCGCCAGCCTCCATAAAGGCCAACACCGCTTTATGCGACTCTACCGTAGGAATCAGGTTTTTGTTTCTCTTTGTAATATCCATCATCTTGATCTGCTCCAGATCCACAGGTGTGTTCTCTGCAAAATACTGAAGCCAGGACAAAATTATCTCATTTGTAAATAGTTGTTTTTCCATTTGCTCATCCCTTTCTCTGTCGTATAGTTCAATTATACACAGAATTTCCGAATATTTCCACAACTTCTTATGATTCTAAGCAAATTCGTCCAGGTATTTTTGCAGTCGTTGTGACAATTTGCCGATATGGATTCCATCGACAAAAGAATGATGCACCTGGACAGAAAAAGGCAGCAAAATCTTTCCCGACCGCTCGTAGAATTTTCCCCAATCAAATAGCGGTGTCGCATTGTCCCTATTGCCTGAATCCGTATGAGAAATATGGGTAAAAGATACCCACGGAAAAGGTGAGAACTGAAAGACATCATTTGCCATAGGGCCTGTGAAATACACCTTCTGGTTCTTCTCTGTGTGTTCCGCCAGAGCGATATACTCTTCCAGCGTATCCTGCATTTCAACATTGACCACCTTGAACAACTCTGTCTCCTGATCCAGATAGGTAAAAGAAGTATTGATTTTCTCGTAAATCACGGGGTTGCCGTCGACAAATCGGCAGCGAAACTCTTCAATTTCGTTGGCGCACTTTGAGACGGCATAGACAAAGGCAAAAGTAAAAGAATGGCCTTGCTCTCTGATCTTTGCTAAAAAGTTTGTAATATCCAATTCAAAACTCACACAATACTGAGGCTGCACACTGTTTCTAAACACTTGATAGTGCATCGCTCTCTTCCACGACTTTAAATCAATTTCCTGCATCATCGTTCCTCCATAAATATCAGGTTGATGTTTCTTCACAGTCATTATACCTCCGCTAGTCATATGACGTCAATAGATCGTGTGATGTCTCACGCAAAAGGACTTGCCTTTTTTGCAAGTCCTCTTCCAGTCTAGCCGATATTTAATTCTTTGATAGCGTGCAAAATATGAATTTTCATAGCATTTTTAGTACCTTCAGCATTGCGCTGCTGCAGAAATTCCATAATGATTCTGTGGTCATTCAGCGTGTCTGCAATGGCCTTGTCACTCTGCTCTGAGAGTGAAACACCCTTGGAAATTGCCTGAAACAGAATCGGCATCAATTGGTTCATGAACTCGTTGTGTGTCGCCTGGGCAATCGCTTTGTGAAAAGCCTGCTCAGTCTCAGTCCGATCCTCTCCTGCATGAATCTGTTCTTCTACTTTCCGTCCGTATTCCAGGATTCGTTTTATCTCCGCTTCTGTTCCACGCTCCGCCGCTAAATAAGCCGCTTCCGGCTCAAAGATCAAACGCATCTCATAAAGGTCCTTTGCGTTGACCTTGATTGACGTAAGCTGCTCCAGCTCTTGATTCTGCGCCGAGGCCCCCTGAGTCACAAAAGTCCCTCTTCCCCGCTGGATTTCTACGATATCGCGGGCCGCAAGTGTTTTGATTGCCTCTCTGATCGTCGTCCGGCTGACGCTTAATTCTGCGGCAAGCTCATTTTCATTGGGCAGTTTATCTCCAGCCGCAAATCGCTTTTCTATGGTTATCATGGAAAGCAGAGTATCTGCAATACTCTGTGAAAGCATCTTGTTGTTTTTCATAAACACACTACCTTTTATTGATTCTGTTTAGCTTTGACGAACTCAATCGCCTCTTTTCCACTCAAATGGTCGACGGTAATTTCTACCATGCACATGTGGCTGATCTGGTCGTCTATTTCTTTCAATCTTCCTTCCTCCTGATTCGGGGAATACTTTGCTGCCAATTTTTCAATGGCACTTCTCTTTTCTCCTTCTTCCTCTAGGATGCAGGCTTTGCCAAAGGCGATGACACTGCGGAAATATGTAGTATATTCCTCTGGCACAATCTGATCCTCGTCAATGATACAAAAGGATACTTTGTTATTCCTCGCGATGGCATCCAGCTTATGGCCGCTTTTAGCGCAGTGGAAGAAGATTTTGCCATCTGCATAAACAAAGCTGAGGGGAACAGCATATGGATAATCGTCATCCCCAGCTACAGCCAGTACCCCTGATGTTGCCTTTTCAAGAATGGCGATACTGTCTGCCTGCGATAAAATCTGTTTGCTTCGACGCATGTTTCTAAACATATTGATACCTCTTTCTGTTGATAAAAACTAAAAACGCCTATAGTTCCTCCTTCAATGGCCTAACGGAGGGAATCATAGACGTTACCCGGCGGTAAAACAATTAATTTTGTAAATAGTATACCATACTCGATTTGAAATGCAAGGTAAATTTGCAGCTAGGACAAACTACCGTAATAAGTATTATTCAACCAGCGAAGATCTGAACAACTATTGTAATCGCCCAAATCACCAGCAATACGCAATTCAACTTAGCCAAAATGTTTAAGGCTTTGTTCTGCAATTTTTCTTTGGAATATAAAGTGGTGTTAAAGCAAGCAAAAATTAGTATCAGCAGATTATAGTTGGAAATATTGTTATCATTACCTTTGTACAATGATAAAAAATATCCGATAAAAACTAAAATTGAAACTATGAGCAATCCCGTTTGAAACGCTTTCGTCTTTGTATTCATAAATCCTCCTTCAATAGGTTATCATACCTTTCACTTATGGGAGAATCATAGCATTTTGCAGAAGAGATTTGCCGCATATTTCCTAAACGGCGGCCGTGACTTCCTGAACGGCGGCTTATAGCTGTTTCACCCTCGCAAGAAGTCTGGATTTTTCCTTCTTCGAGAGGAGACAGACTTCACCTCCCACCGTCACCTGATTGTGTTTCAAGTCGATGGCCTCAATCTTATCCACAGCAATCAGATAAGAGCGGTGAATCCGCATAAACTGATCCGCCAACTCTGCTTCAATATCCTGCAGACTTCCCAAAAACTCAATTCTCTGATGCTCACCGTGTAAGACGATGAAATGCGGTTTTGATGAAGTTTCAAAAAAATTAATTTCCCTTAATGGCACATGCCTGATGACATCTCCCGTTCTCAATGTGTAGAACTGGTCAGTATCCGTGTTTTCACTCTTCATCCTCTCTGTGAAAGACGCCAAGCACTTTACAACAGAACCATGAAGCTGCCCATCACCCTTGACGATATAGTCAAAGGCTTCCACATGATACTGGAAGGTCTTATAGGCTAGCTCTTTATAGCTGGTAATATAGGCGATGGTGCCATGGGGATCAAGGCTGCGGATTTTCTTGCCCAGCTGGAATCCGTCGTATGCCTTGCAATTCAGCTCTACATCCAGAAAATACAAATTGCGCCTCTGCGCTGGTTTCTCCAAATGGGCAAGCAGTTCTGCCGGCGAACCGCAACTGCGTTCTATTTTCATGTCATAAGCTTCTATCAAGATGCTTTTCTCTATAATCCTCCTGATATTTTCTCTGACGATGTCCTCGTCATCGCAAATGTAAATATGAATCATCTATTCCACCTCTATCCGAAATTCCTGTATCAGTCTCCCATCCGAAATCATGGTCTGGGAAGAAACGTGATCGTATTTTTCTACTAATTTCCTGTAGCTGCCCAGCCCGATTCCGCGTCCTTCCCCTTTGGTCGTATAGCCCTCTCGGTACAACTCCGCCATACTGATTTCATGATGCAGACTGTTGTCTATCACAAAGGTAAGCATTCTTTCTTCCTTCAATATCATCAAGCTGATGTCTCCGCCGCTGCCGCTGACCTCTTCAATAGCGTTGTCCAGCAAAATGCCGACAGCACGAATCAAATCCATCTTGGATATGATTAAATCGTCTACCGGATAAAGAACTTCGAAATGAAAGTCGATATGGAGGCGGTTGATTTCTGTGATCTTATTCAGCAAAAGGCTCTTCAGTTCCAGCACCTGCACATTGGCCAGTTGATTAGTCAGGTTCATCTTTTTGCCGATATCCATATCAAAGTCATGGAGGATCTGCCCCATAGTGTCTTCCATATCCTGCAGGGTGCCTTCCTTCGACTGAAGATACAAAGAGGTAACCATATTCTTATAGTCGTGTCTCAGCCTGCGCATGTTTTGGTGAATTTCCTCCAGGTTTTGTATGTACATGTTTTGCTGAGCGATAACCGTCTCTTGCATTTTCTCTTTGTCCTCCAGCAAAATCCTGGCAGAAGTGCTTCGCAGAACGGCCAGCAGCACGACAAGAACCACCAGACAAGTCAGAAACAGCGTGGTACTATAGTGAACTTCTTTGCTTCTGACAGAATCCATGATGGTCGTGAAAAAGAGAAATCCCAGATACAGTATTATGATTTTAGAATAGGTGGCTGTTTGATTCTGCAGATATGCCGTGATCCTGCACAAATCATATTTGGGAATGGCAAGATGGATGATTCCGACCATCAAAAAACTGAACAGGATATTCAGAAGGTATGCAAAATACACAGAAGGAATCCAGCTGCTGATCCAAAGATCCAACAGACCTGCAAATCCCAGGGAAAAGGTAAACCACAGCACGTAGGAAAATAAGGCGTAGAACATGGTTTTTTTGAGGTCTCTTTCTCCTGCCGCCATCAGAAGCAACAGGTTAAGAGAAAGATTGATCACATGTCCAGTCAAAAGCGTACTGATTCCAAAATGCACCTTCAAAAACTGCGGCAACGGTTTGATGAACATCACGAGGATTGTTAAAGCTACAGAAAGCATCATAATCTTTGCGATTGGAAACCGTTTTTCCTGTAGGGCATAGTACGCATAGAAAAAGCTGAATTCAGAACATAGGTTGACGATTCCAGTGGCAAAATACAAAAACATCTTTCTACTCCTTTGCAAAAATAAAACACAATCTGGAATTATTTTATCATAAATTGGTCTCATCTGGCTATGGGCAGCATAAAAAAAGAGACTTCCGCCCAGGTGAGCCCAGCAAAGCTCGTCCCATGCGAAAGCCTCAAAAGAAGCATTTATTATAAACCCATATCTTTTTTCTGATAGGGAGGCACTTAAATTTCGTTCAATAAAGCAAAGCACATAATTGGTTCCAGGTGCCAGCGTTCCTTATTTCTCACTATTCCGGCCCTTATCTCTGGCCGCACCGATGAACGTCACCGTCTTCCATATTTGCTGTACTTTTTTCATTCACTAAAATTCCCAATTGATGTAACGTAATTTGTCTTTGCTAGCGGCTTTCACCCCCTTTTCCTTTCTATTCTGCAATATACTTTTATGTATTCTATCTATATTCTATCCCCCTTTGAACACGGTATAGCCTTGTGTCTGGCCACTTTCTGTTCCACTGAGATCTCTGTTTGCTTTTGTTATATAACTTAGGTTTTTCCTTGAAGTCCATTTTACAGCTGCCATGGAATTGGTCCGGCAGTACACTTTTTCTCTCTTTACATCTGAACCTTCAGAGACTTGCGCAGCAATCCCCTTTTTCGCCACGCTGTACTCGAAAGCTTCTGCAGCTTTCACGAAGCTAATTACAATTGCGGTTATCAAATCAACCACTTTAGACAATAATGACACGATCATTCCCCTGCTCTTCAATCTCATAAAAATTCCCCTTTTCTTATGTAACTTACTGTAAACACAGTGTAACACAAATCAAGTGGAAAATATGTATGAAAAGCTCTACATTTATCGACATTCTATACTAAAAAACCTCCCTGGAACATAATCCCGGGAGGTTTCGCATACTCGATTAACGCTTTGAGAACTGTGATGCTCTTCTTGCTTTCTTTAATCCGTACTTCTTTCTTTCCTTCATTCTGGAGTCTCTTGTTAAGAATCCTGCAGCTTTCAGAGGTGCTCTGTAAGCGTCTCTGTCTGCCTGGCACAGAGCTCTTGAAATTCCGTGTCTCAGGGCACCAGCCTGACCAGTGAATCCGCCGCCTGCAACAGTAGCGATCACGTCAAACTTGCCTGGGCATCCTGCGATATCAAAAGGTCTCTTAACCTCTCTCTTCACGATTTCCATTCCGAAGTAATCTTCTAAATCTTTCTTGTTTACAGTAATTTTTCCAGTTCCAGGGATTAATCTAACTCTAGCAACTGAATGTTTTCTTCTACCTGTTCCTTGGTATTGTAATTTTGCCATGGTCTATTCCTCCCTTTCCCTAAATCTCTAAAGTCTCTGGCTTCTGAGCAGCATGTGCGTGTTCAGGTCCAACATAGACTTTTAGCTTCTTAAACATCTGTCTGCCGAGTTTTCCATCAGGAAGCATGCCTTTGATTGCGTGCTTGATGATTTCTTCTGGCTTTTTAGCCTGTAATTTTTCGAAAGTCAACTCTCTCAGTCCACCTGGATATCCAGTGTGTCTCTTGTAGATTTTTTCTTTTCTCTTCTTGCCAGTTACTTCGACTTTTTCGGCATTGATTACGATTACATAATCTCCGCAGTCAATGTGTGGTGTGTAAATTGGCTTGTTTTTTCCTCTTAAAACGGAAGCTACTTCAGAAGCGAGTCTTCCAAGAGTTTTGCCCTCTGCATCGACAACGTACCATTTACGTTCAACCTCTGCAGGTTTTGCAATGTATGATTTCATTTCCTCTTCCTTTCTACCTACTGGGATCTCATACAGATCTGTTTCGGCGCTGTCTACTGGGATTCAACGGAATCTTTTTCGACATGACTAAAAAACTTTTAGCTCACAGGGCTTGCGGACGCTTTCGGTACCTGCCCTGCAATTCATCGTTTAAACACAATGCACAACTATTATATAGCAAAATCAAGGCGAATGCAACACTTTTTTCGCATTCGCCTCTCTTCCTGAGCAAAGTTTACCTATTCAAAAAGTGGTGTTGAGAAATATCTTTCCGCCGTATCTGGCAAAATGGTCACCACAGTTTTACCTTTTCCCAATTTTTTTGCCAGCTTGATTGCCGCTGCCACATTGGTTCCGCTGGAAATACCGCACATCAGCCCTTCTTTTGCCGCCAAATCTTTGGCAGTCTGCAGCGCTTCTCCATCCGAGACAATATAGATATCATCATAGATTTGCTGATTGAGCACAGCAGGAATAACGCCGTCACCGATTCCCATCTGAATGTGATTGCTGACTGTACCACCAGCGAGAATGGCCGCGTTTGCCGGCTCTACCGCCCAGATTTCAATCTGCGGGTTCAACGCTTTCAGGGTTTCACCGATGCCGGTGATGGTGCCGCCTGTTCCGATGCCTGAACAAAAGCCGTCGATTGGTCCCGCCACCTGTTCTAAGATTTCAAGACCGGTATGATGTCTGTGCACCATTGGATTTGCTTCATTTTCAAACTGCTGCGGTACAAAGACCCGCGGATTTTCTGCTGCCATCTGAGCTGCCTTTTCAACGCATTCTTCGATGCAGTCGCCGATATTGCCTGCATCGTGAACTAAGATTACGGTTGCTCCGTAGTGTTCCACCAACATCCTTCTCTCTTGGCTGACCGAGTCTGGCATGATAATAATGGTTTCATAACCTTTTACAGCACCTACCAGCGCCAGGCCGATTCCCTGGTTGCCACTGGTCGGTTCAACGATAATAGAATCCGCTTTCAAAATACCGTCTTCTTCTGCCTTTGTAATCATGTTGAAGGCAGTGCGAGTCTTTACAGAACCGCCTACATTCAGTCCCTCGAACTTCACCAGCACTCTGGCGCCCTCGGGATCGACCATTTTATTTAACTGAATCATGGGTGTATGGCCCATAGCTTCCAGCACATTGTGATATATCATTTCGTTTCTTCTCCAATCAAAAATGATTTAGTCTAACGCATAGTATACCACAAGGCGCCACTTCTGTCACGAGTCCTGCCCGTACATTTTTGACAGCAGCCAGGAAATATGCTATATTAGACAGGTAAATTACATCAGACAGTTCGTGACCATCCTGTCTATAAACAAAACTACGGAACCAATATAGACATTTTTTGCGTGCGGTTTCCGTGCGCATTTTTTGTTCGTCACGAGGAATGGAGGGAAAATGGAGCGTTATTCCATCATCGAAGAAAAGAATCCGCGGGAAATCGTCCTACTGCGAGGCCGCGGCTGCACCTGGCGCAGATGCAGATTTTGCGACTATCACCTGGACTTTTGTGCCGATGAACAGGCAAACTATCTTTTGAACCAGAAGGAACTGGCGAAAGTCACCGGCCTTTATCATAAGCTGGAAGTCATCAATTCCGGCAGTTTTTCAGACCTTGACCAGAAAACCATGGACTTGATCCAAAAAGTCTGTGTCAGTAAAGGCATTAGGGAGATTCACTTTGAATGCCACTGGAACGATCGTCAGGGCATCAAAGCCCTCCGGGCGTCCTTCTCCGCCCTGAACGTCCTGGTAAAAGTCAAAATCGGCGTAGAAACCTTTGACGCCCTGTTTCGGGAGAGTTATCTGGACAAGGGCATCACTGCCAGTGATCCCGCCCAAATCGCCACAGACTTCGACGAGTGCTGTCTGCTCTTCGGCCTGCCCGGTCAGAGCAGAGAAACCATGGAGCGGGATATCGTGACCGGCCTTACCCACTTTGAGCGAATCTGCATCAACATCATGGTGGAAAACGGCAGACCGATCAAACCTGACCCCGCCGTTATTGAGATTTTTCTCAAAGAACTATATCCTAAGTATATGGGGAATTCCCGTGTAGATATTTTGTTGGAGAACACCGACTTCGGCGTAGGAGGTGAACCCTGTGCGTAACGAAATCATCCTGCTCTGCAGCCTGGTCTGCATTTACAGCGCCGTGGTGCTGTTCTACAAGTTCTTTGGCAAAACCGGACTCTATATGTGGACCGTCATTGCCACCATCTCAGCCAATATCGAGGTTTTAATCCTGGTGGATGCCTTCGGTATGGAACAGACCTTAGGCAACGTTCTCTTTGCGTCTACATTTTTGGTCACTGACATCCTCAGTGAAACCGAAGGAAAGACGTATGCGAACAAAGCGGTCCGCATCGGCATCGTCGTCAGCATCGTCTTTATTCTGATCAGCCAGTCCTGGTTTCTCTATGAACCCAACAGCAGCGATTGGGCCATGCCTGCCATCAGGTCAGTATTCTCCAATACGCCTCGCCTGATGCTGGTCAGCATCAGCGTCTATGGCATCGTACAAGTCTTTGATGTCTTTGCCTATCACGCTATTTGGAAGCACACTACCAAACTCTTGGGTGACTCAAAGAAAGGGCTCTGGATTCGCAACAACGGCTCTACCCTGGTATCACAGCTGATGAACACGATCCTGTTTACCTTCGGTGCCTTCGCCGGTGTGCACAGCCTGGCGACGTTGTTCAACATCTGCATCTCCAGCTATGCCATCTATATCATAACCAGCCTATTGGATACGCCGGCTGTCTATATCGCAAGACGGCTGAAGCATCAGAACCGCATAAGTGAGTAGTATCTTCTACTGCAAAACGAACTAGTCCGGATTCGGACTAGTTCGTTTTTTGCAATCCATATATCTATTTAAACTCTCGACAATTTGGCCTTTTCGCTGCGAATTTGTTTTGCTTTTCCCCTTTCGAAGGAAAATCCCCGTCCCTTGACTTCTTTGACACTATTGATGGTCATAAATGCTTCCCTATCGATATTGAGAACTTCGTTCTGCACCCGGTTCAATTCCCGCCCTGAAATCACACAAAGCAGAATGTCCTGCTTATCAGCCAGGTAACCGCTCTCTCCGTAGAATACAGTGGTTCCGACCACCATCTCTGCCAGACGGCAGCGGATTTCTTCATACTTTTGGCTGATGATGACAAGCTGCACCGCGCCGCCTCCAGCCACCACCACTTTGTCTGCAACCATAGAGTAAAGAAAAGTCATCATGATACCGAGAAGTACCTCTTCACTGCCGTCTGCAAAAAATACTTGAGATATCAAAATGGTGAAATCAATGAGATACATCGGCAGTCCCACCGGCAATCCCAGCTTACGGTTACATATGATGGCGATAATGTCTGTACCGCCTGTAGAAGCACCGGCTTTGATGACAATGCCCAGACCGATTCCAATGAAGACGCCGCCATAGATGGCTGCTAGCAAGGCGTTATCCGTAATATCGGCCAAAAACTCCATTCGCTCAAAGAAGTTGATAAATAGAGGATAGGCGAAGGTACTGACCACAATAGATATGGCAAACTTCTTCCCCAGCATGGCAAAACCCAGGGCAAAGAGCAGACCGTTGACTACCGCTACCGTATAGGAGACCGGAATCCCGTAAAAATACTGTACAATTCGTCCGATACCGGTAGCACTGCCAATCATGATGCCGTTTGGCAGAATAAAGGCTACCACGCCAAAGGCGGCTAACGCCAGCCCTGCTAAAACGCCAATATAGTTTATCATCGCTTTTTTCATTTTATATTCCCTCTCTCTTAAACGCTGTCATGTCAGCAAAGGTTTCCTGCCAAAGGAGACCTTGATCTGATGATGAATAAGACGAAAATATTATATCACTTATTTTTGTGTTTTATCAACAATATTTTTGTATATTCCGGCATATTTTTTATATTAATATAACAACATATCTCAATTCCACCTTCTATGTTATGTCTTAAAGGAGTCACTGCAAACAGCAAGGGCATATTCGTCCCAGCTTTATGGCTCGAGCAAAGCAAACGAAAAAACATACGGAAATACGTCCTTCATCCATATTACTTACAGAATAAAAATAGCCGATACGGCTGGGTTTATCACCCAGCAGCATCGGCCGTTTTCAAATTCCTATCTATTTCGTTTTCTTTTCTTTTTTTCTTCGCGGTCTTTTGTTGAGAATCCGCCCACACAAACTGGTGAATTTGTAAATATACCTGAACAGCGCTTCTGTAGCGATCAGAAATACCACCAGCAGCATCGCAGCCTGGCCGGAAATGCTGTTGATTCCGAACAGGTCCGGCATAAAGAAGGTGCAGAAGGCCATCCCCAATACCATGACCGTAATCAAAGCGATGTGCAGGCCGTTAGCAGGCTTTGCCACTTTCCCTAAAATCATGAATCCGACCAACCCTACCAAGATGGTGCAGGCTGTGGAAATGCACACAGGATCAATTTCAAACACTTGTCCAAAGACTACCAAGGAACTGACACTGATAAAAGTTGTAATTCCCGCTGGCGCCGCCATCTTAAAGACATTGCCGAAGAACGTACCCTTGATCAAATTCTTGTTCGGCTCCAGAGAAAGCACGAAGGATGGCATGCCGATGGTGAACATACTGATCAGCGTAATCTGCGATGGTTTTAACGGATACGACAAGACACTGATCATGGAGAAGAGTGCCAACAGCAGTGAAAAGATGTTCTTTGTCAAGAACAAACTGGCTGTCTTTTCGATGTTGTTTACCACTCGTCTTCCTTCGCCGACGACAGAAGGCATCTTAGAAAAGTCAGAGTCCAGCAGCACCAATTGAGCCGCGTTAGAGGCTGCTTCACTGCCTGATGCCATGGCAATAGAACAGTCAGCGTCACGCAGCGCCAAAATATCGTTGACGCCATCGCCGGTCATGCCCACTGTCTTGCCCTGTTTCTTCAAGGCTTTGACAAACATCCTCTTCTGCTCCGGCGTCACTCTGCCAAAGACAGTATACCGTTCCACAGCTTCATAAATCGCCCGCTGATTGACCAGCTGTCTCGCATCAATATACATATCTGCGTCCTTGATCCCGGCCTGCAGTGCAATATTAGAAACCGTAACCGGATTATCTCCCGAAATGACTTTGATGTCTACGCCGTTTTCAGCAAAATACGCAAAGGTTTCCGGCGCAGCTTTTCGAATCGGATTGGTCAGATAGACCAATGCCAGCAGCTGGGCCTGTCCCTGCAACGGCTGTCCCTCTGGCACATCGGCAATTTTGGCAAAGGCCAAAACACGAAAGCCCTGTTCACTGATGCTGTTAATCTGTTCTTCGTATTGGGAAAACCCTTCCCGCAAAACAAATTCCGGTGCGCCAAGAACAAAATTTCCATCGTTGTAACTGGCTCCGCAATATTTATATTTGGAGGAAAACGGGCAGACCGTATTAGGATGTCTGCCGCTGCCTTTATTGAAATAGGCCTGCAGTGCCGCCATAGTGATGTTATCAGGATTCTGGCTCTGCGCCATATCGCCGATCAGCAGTGCCATCTCCTCTTTGCTGATACCGTCGTAAATCAGATCAAAACTATCCACTTTCATCTCATTTTCTGTGATGGTTCCGGTCTTATCCACACATAAAACATCAACTCTGGCCAGAGTTTCAATGCACCTCATGTTCTGGACCAGGACATCCTGCCGCGCCAGGCGCATGGCACTGACCACCATGGCGATGCTGGCCGTCATATAAAGTCCCTCTGGAATCATGCCCAAAACAGCAGCGACCATGGAGGTGACACTTTCTGAAAAACTATCGTTCAAAATGTAGCACTGTTGTACGAACAAAACGATGCCTACAGGTATGATGATAATACCGACGGTCTTGACCAACCTGTCCAGAGACTTGATCATTTCTGACTGTTCCCCGCCCTTATCTTTGGTGGCCTCGATGGTCAGTTTTGATATGTAAGAATCCCGCCCCACAGCGGTCAGCACTGCCGCGCACTCGCCAGACACCACGAAACTGCCAGATAGAAGCTGTGCATCTTTTCCCTTGGTGATTTCATCGGCTTCTCCTGTAATCAATGCCTCATTGACTTGTATACTGCCGCTGACGACTTTGGCGTCGGCCGGAACCTGACTGCCCGCCCGCAGAATCACACAGTCAGACAGCACCAGTTCTTCCACCGCAACAGTGGTCTCTTTGCCGTCTCTGATGACGTGGGCCTTTGGCATTTTCAGCAGTTTCAGTTTATCCAGGGTATTCTTCGACTTGATCTCCTGCGCAATACCGATTGCAGTGTTCGCCAGGACAATCAGCATAAAAGAAAGATCCTTGAAGGAGCCTACTACTACCAAAAGTACCGCTAGAACGGTGAAAATCAGGTTGAAGTAGGTGAATACGTTATCTTTGACAATTTCTTTGACTGTGCGGGTCGACGAGTTTACCTGTTCATTGGCAAGCCCTTGCTCTCGCCGATCCGCTGCTTCTCTGTTTGTTAATCCCAACATTTTGCCTGTCTCCTTTTATCTGTTGTCTTATTTTATCACAAAATTCTATAAGATTAAACAGGGATTTCATTTCTGATGAAATCCTTATAGATTCACCACGACAAAAAACCAGCCACGCGTCAAACGCGTGGTTTTCGTTTGACGGGCAAAGCCCTCTGCTCCTCGCGGACACGTCAAACGTGTAAGCAGTCTGCCAGCTGCGTGTTTCATATCTTACTTCTTCGAATTCTTGAACGGACCCACTCCGGCCATCGTCAGCTGGTCACCCAGCCGGTCTTCTTCAAGCTGGTTCCCAATGTATTCGGCAATCCTTGCCTCATTCTTCCCAACGGTGTCTACATAATACCCCTTGCACCAGAACTCCCGGTTGCGGTATTTGTACTTTAGCTCACCGAACTGTTCATACAGCATGGTGCTGCTCTTCCCTTTGAGGTATCCCATGAACTTTGACACGGAATACTTCGGCGGGATCTCCACCAGCATATGGACGTGGTCAGGGCATATCTCTGCGGCGATGATATGCACTCCCTTCCATTCACACAGCTGCCTCAGGATCTTACCGATTGCATCCTTGTGTTCCCCAAAGAATGCCTTCCTTCTGTATTTTGGCGCAAATACAATGTGGTATTTGCAATTCCACTTAGAATGCGATAAACTGTTAATGTCATTCATACTCATTTGAATGTCCTCCTTCTCTTTCTTCGTTTGCAGTTGGCAGACCGCATTCTAAGTATAGCAGAAGGAGTTTCTTTGTTCAAAGGTATAACCTTTCCGGAACCACGCGTCTAACGCGTGGTTTTACTTATACAAAAAAGAGCTGCCTGTCGCGGGCAGCTCTTTTGTAATTCTCATCTTATTTGATTACAACCTTATGGAACTTCTTCTTACCTTTCTGGATCAGAATTTCTCCATCCTGGAACATATCCTTGGTTACGTTCTGCTTTGGATTCGTCACCTTCTCGCCGTTGACGGAAAGACCACCCTGTTCGATGGTTCTGAAGCCCTCACCGTTACTTGGAACCAGTCCCAATTCTTTAATCAGGGAAATCAGACCTTTGCCTTCACCTTCGAAGTCAGCAGCTGCCATTTCTGTAGTCGGAATGTTGGCTGCATCTCCGCCGCCGCCAAAGGCAGCTCGCGCGCCTTCCAAGGCTTTCTTCGCTTCTTCTTCGCCGTGAACCAGCTTGGTCACTTCGTAAGCGAGAATTTCCTTGGCTTCGTTAATTGCAGCGCCTTCCAGAGAAGCAAGCCGTTTTACTTCCGCCATCGGCAGGAAGGTCAGCATTCTCAGACATTTTTCTACGTCTGCATCAGCGACGTTTCTCCAGTATTGGAAAAACTCATACGGAGAAACTCTATCCGCGGAAAGCCACAAAGCTCCGTTCATGGTCTTGCCCATCTTCTGGCCTTCGCTGTTGGTGAGCAGCGCAAAAGTCATACCCTCTACATCAATGTCACACCATTTTCTGGACAATCTCTTGCCTGCCAGAATATTGGACCACTGGTCGTTGCCGCCGAACTGCATCTTGACACCGAAGTCTCTTGCCATGACAGTGAAGTCATAGCCCTGCATCAGCATGTAGTTAAATTCGAAGAAGGACAGTCCGTCCGCCATTCTCTGTTTAAAACATTCAGCTCTCAGCATTTCGTTTACATTAAAGTGAGTCCCCACTTCTCTTACAAACTCTACATAGTTCAGAGGTCTCAGCCATGAAGCGTTATTGACGCTGATCGCTTTGCCTGGAATCGGGTCTCTGTTTTGATGCCCTGGAGAGTAGACACCTTCGTTTCCTTCATATTTCCACTCGTCGTCAAAATCGAGGAACTGATCGAAGAGCTTCTTAAAAGCTGCACAGTTATTATCAATCGTTTCCACGGTCATCATCTGACGCATATCCTGTCTGCCTGATGGATCACCGACCATGCCGGTTCCGCCGCCCAGAAGAACTACCGGAGTATGGCCGTACTTCTGCATATACATCATGATGATTACTTGCATAAAGTGGCCTACATGCAAGCAATCGGCTGTAGGGTCAAAACCAATATAAAACTTGATTTTCTCTTTTCCTAAAAGTTCTCTGACGGCTTGTTCATCAGTTACCTGCTCGATAAAGCCTCTCTCTTTCAGGACATCATAAACATTGTCGTATTTACTTACGCTATCCGGTATAAAGTTTTTCATCTATCTTTCCTCTTTCTATAAATTATTTTCTTTTATTTGGTGCCGTACAACCGATCCCCCGCATCCCCCAGACCCGGTACGATGTAGGCATTCTCGTTGAGGCACTCGTCCTTGGCAGCAATATAGATATCTACATCCGGGTGTGCGCTCTGCAATGCTTCAATTCCTTCTGGAGCTGCGATCAGACACATGAATGTGATATTAGTACCGCCTCTCTGTTTGATGAAGTCAATCGCAGCGACTGCACTGCCGCCAGTTGCCAGCATGGGATCGACGACAAAGATCTGTCGTTTCTCTATATCCTTTGGAAGTTTGCAATAGTATTCGACAGGTTCATGGGTGTCCGGATCCCTATATAACCCAACATGTCCCACTTTGGCGTTAGGCACTAGTTCCAGCATTCCATCAACAAAACCCAGCCCCGCTCTTAAAATCGGGATAATGGCGATATCCTCACCTTTCAGCATGTTGACCTTGGTCTTACAGACCGGCGTCTCGATTTCAACCTCTTCCAACGGAAGATTCCTGGTTGCTTCAAAACCCATGAGCAGGGCAATCTCTCTCGCCAACTCCCTGAAGTCTTTCACGCTGGTGCTGGTCTGTCTCATCAATGCTACTTTGTGCTGAATGAGTGGATGGTCGAATACATATACTTTGCTCATTACAATTCCTCCAAGTCTTATCTATATCTACATTTCATCTAGCATATCTGTTCTTCTCTTGTGACGTCCGCCTTCAAATTCTGTATCAAGCCAGGCATCGGTGATCTGAATCGCCAGTTCCGGGTCAGTCGTCCTTCCTCCCAGTGCTAATATATTGGCATTGTTGTGTTTTTTCGTCAGTTCTGCCATCTCTACAGATGTGCACAGACCGCAGCGAATTCCTTTGACCTTATTGGCTGCAATGGAAATTCCAATGCCTGTGCCACAGACAACAACACCTAAATCAGCTTTGCCGGAAGCAACTGCCTCGCCACAAGACTTTCCATAGATGGGATAATCCACGGACTCTTCGGAATGCGTTCCGAGGTCCACTACTTTATATCCCCTTTCTATCAGATGTTCTTTTACTATTTTCTTCAGTGCCAATCCACCGTGGTCATTTGCCATTGCTATAATCATAACAAATTCCTCTCAAACTTTCCTTATATTATATCCTGCTGATTTCAGCATTCTGTTCATAACAGAAAACCCGATGCCCTCTTCTCTCAGGGCGGCTGCCAAAATCACGTCGGCGCCTTCTCGATCCGCTTCCCGCAGTTTTGCAAAAAACTGATGAGCCGCGGCTTTCTGCTCTCCGTTGTCAAAGATGATTACGCAGACTTGCTGCCCCAAAGCCTCTCGTTCTATGCGCTCGCGGTCAATGGCCGCTTCTACGTCATCCCGCCGTCCTTCAAAGACAATCATCTGCGCTTTGGGGGCATAGTGTTTATATTTCATGCCCGGCGCTTTTGGCTTAAAATCCTCGTTATTGAACTTGTCCGGCCGTTTATTCAAAGTGGGATCGAGAAGTACCTTTTTTCCTAAAGCAGTTTCTAAATCTTCTTTTGTTATAATCCCCGGACGCAAAATCATCGGAATTAAACCGGTCATGTCGATGACGGTAGATTCAATACCAAATTTACAGTCGTCGCTGCAGATGATGGCATCGACTCGTCCAACCAAGTCATCGATGACATGCTGTGCCGCCGTAGGGCTAGGTTTGCCCGAAAGGTTGGCGCTGGGCGCTGCAATAGGGCATCCCGCTTTGGCAATCAATTCCAGGGCTACCGGATGATCCGGCATCCTGATACCGACAGTATTCAGTCCCCCTGTGGTCACATCAGGAATTACAGGGTTTCGTTCTACAATCATCGTCATCGCCCCCGGCCAAAAGACCTTCATCAACTTTTCCATATCTTTAGTAATTTTAGGTGTCAGCCTTTTCATATCGTCATATGACGATATATGCACGATCATGGGATTATCTGACGGCCTCCCCTTTGCGGCATAGACTCTGCCTACCGCCTCGCTATTCAAGGCGTCAGCTCCCAGTCCATAAACCGTTTCTGTGGGAAAAGCCACCAATCCGCCGCCAGCGATAATTTCAGCGGCTTCTTCTATCTCTTCAGTTGTATCATTGAGTATCTTTGTTTTCATAATTCACATCCAAACCGCCACAGAGAATTTTAACCAGCTTTCTTAGAAGTTCTTCATCTTCTCCGCCTGATCACTCGTAATCAATCCGTCGATGATCTCATCTAATTCTCCATCCAGAATGGCGCCCAGCTTATATAACGTCATGCCAATTCTGTGCTCAGATACCCTTCCCTGTGGGAAGTTGTAAGTTCTAATTCGCTCACTTCTGTCGCCGGAACCAACCTGGCTCTTTCTGGCTTCAGAAATCTCTTTGTTCTGCTCCTGCAGCTTCAAATCGTATAATCTCGATTTAAGCACTTTGAAAGCCTTTTCTTTGTTTTTAATCTGTGATTTCTCATCCTGACAGGTAACAACCAGGCCAGTCGGTTCATGGGTCAGTCTGACTGCGGAATCCGTCGTGTTTACACACTGGCCGCCATTGCCCGATGCCCTGTACACGTCTACTCTGACATCACTCGGGTTCAGATCTACTTCTACGTCGTCCACTTCCGGCAGCACCGCAACGGTCGCTGCAGAAGTATGGACTCTGCCTGCTGATTCTGTTTCTGGTACACGCTGCACTCTGTGAACACCGCTCTCATATTTCAGTCTCGAATATGCGCCTTTACCCTTGATTAGAACAACGGCTTCTTTAATTCCGCCGATGCCTGTATCATTGATATCTATCAGTTCCGTCTTCCATCTATGTCGTTCTGCATATCTCATATACATTCTGAGTAAATCCTGGCCGAACAGTGCGGCTTCTTCGCCGCCCGTACCAGCTCTGACCTCCAAAATAACGTTCTTTTCGTCGTTGGGGTCTTTCGGCAAAAGCAGAACCTTCAGTTCACCTTCCAGTTCCTCGATTTTGTCCTCCAGTTCATTGACCTCCATCTTGGCAAGGTCTCTCATTTCCTCGTCAGTTTCATTCTCTACGATGTCCTTGGCGTCTGTGAGATCGGTTTTCGCCTTCTTGTACTCCTCGTATTTCTTTACAATGGGCTCCATTTCTCCCATTTCCTTTATATGCTTCTGCCACAGCGGCTGATCATTGATAACCTCTGGATCAGAAACCTTCAAGGACAATTCTTTGTATTTTTCAACAATGAAATCTAACTTATCAAACATTTATATCTCCTCAATTTTAATAATTTACGAATCTACTTGATTCTATAGTATACCATAAATTCCTATATTTAAAAAGCCGGAAATTGCATTCCGGCTTTGGTTTCTCTGATTATTAGTCAATGTGATACTTGTTCTTGAACTTTTCAACACGTCCACCACGGTTGATGAACTTCTGCTGTCCTGTAAAGAACGGATGACATGCTGAGCAAACATCAAGTCTCATTTCTTCTTTTGTTGACTTTGTAACAAAAGAATTACCACATGCGCAAGTTACTTTACATTCCTTATAATCAGGATGGATTCCTTCCTTCATGCTTTACCTCTTTCCTGCTCAGGCACACACCTTTGCATAATTTTTTGCTGAATCTAATGCAGCTTTTATACTATATCATACTTGTCTGTCGGAAGCAAGTGTTTTTTGCCTGCAATTATTTTTCTTCGCTCACTAAGCTTTTCGGTTAGCAATGTTAGACCACTTTGTATAAATTTTTTTACCATCTACGCTGCGAGCACCACGTACCTTGTAGTAATATCTTGTGCCCTTTTTGATTGACTTTGTATTGATATACGAGTTGACTTTTCCACTTTTTGTCTGGTAAATTGCCTTAATTCCATATCCCGTAGTCCGTTTCTTTGAGCGAAAAACTTGATAGTAGTCCACCCTATATCCTTTAGATTTCCTCCAGGTTACCTTAATCCCTCTTTTGGCATAAGCGGCCTTCACATCGATCTTGGTCGCCTGTATGCCATCTTTGATTTTCTTTCGATCTGCCTCATTGCCAGTGGCAGGCGGGTTTAACTCTACCGTCTCTCCAATTTTTGAAAAAACGACTTGTATAACGTCGCCTTCAGAGATATTCAGCCTAGTTGTCATTGCTACTGAAACCCCATTTACTATGATTGCCTGTATATAATACCCTTCTTTAGGGTGGATGGATAATAGATTCGTATCCTCCAAATCGATCGAACCTCCAAAATCATTTATCACATCAAGCGTATAATTGCACGTTTCTCCCGGGTAGAATTCTTTATTGTAGTACAGTTTATAAAAGCTGTGATCTGTTACGGGAAATGTTACTGTGCCATCCTCATTAGAAACACAGGCAAAATCTCTGTCCTCCTTATTATGCGAGGTTGCCCTGCAAGTCAAAGGTTTGTTTGCGATTCCCCCCTTTGGCACTACAGTAAACGTAGCATTGTCTTCAAGAAAATCAAAGGAATTAACAACATTTCCTTCCAAGTCTTCTGCCTTAATTATTATCGTATACCGATTCTCGGCAAAATTTTGGCAATTAATTTGCATCCTAACCACCCGGTAACGATATTCGTCAAACAGTTTTCTTGCTCCAATCCCGGTAATATGAAAATATCCTGCATCAGTGAGTATTCCAAAAGAATTCATTCTTCCCCTGTCTCCAAGAGGTAATTCCGTGACATCAAATTCAATATCTGAGAAATGAACATCTCCATCTTTACTCGTCACATCAATATAAAACTCATCAGCACCCACATCATAAGAACGTAATGCAAGGTCATAAAGACTATCTGCGGTTATTTTACATGTTCTGATTTTCGAGCCTTCCGGAGCGTATACCGTCTGCGACCGATCGGGATAAGCTCTGATTCTTTTTGCTACAGGCCCCGGAACGATTGTATTAATATTTGTGGTACCTGTTTCCTCCGTCCAAGCCGTTACCGGAAGAGGGATCCCACCCAATAATATGCATATAACCATTGTAATCACAATTAGCTTAATCTTACCAATATGTTTTGCCATAGTCCCTCCTCATTTTTTTCCAACTACCGTTGCGACTACGATTCGATCCCTGCCAGCCAGATCCTGCAGACAGGTGATGTTTTCAAACTGCCCTGTTTCTGCCAGGAGTCCGCAAACTTCCTCTTTTTGGTCATGACCGATTTCAAACATCAGGATGCCCGCTTTTTTGAGACAGCCCGCCGCATCAGCGATGATACCTCTATAGAAATCCAAACCGCCAAGGCCGCCGTCCAGAGCCATCATTGGCTCATGATCACGGACCTCTTTCTGCAGTGTCGGTATGACGCTTGTTTTTATGTAAGGCGGGTTGGAAATGATCAGGTCAAACTTCTTGTTTTTAAATTTCCCTTTAAAAGGCACCAGCAGATTACCGCACTCAAAGCTGACCTTCTTGGCTGCGCCTAACTTTTCGGCATTCTCCCGGGCTACCGCTATAGCCTCCTGGCTGATGTCGGAACAGGTCACTTTTACATTGTCACAGAGACTGGCAAGAGAAATTCCGATTGCCCCGCTGCCACAGCAGAGATCCAAGACATCAAATTCCTTCTTTTTCTTCGCCAGCAGTTCTACGCCTCGCAGCTTATTTTCTTTGATGACGCTGATGGCATCTTCTACCAGTGTCTCTGTATCCTGCCTCGGAATCAGCACACTCTCGTTGACTTTGAAAGCGAGTCCCATGAACTCCTGGCTGCCGATGATATATTGCACAGGCACACCAGCAGAACGTCTGTCCAACAGCTTAAAATATTCATCACAGAGGCTGTCCGGCAGAATTTTTTGGTACTCCAGAATCAGCTGTGCATTGCTCACATTCATCAAAAAACAATATAGGATTTTGCAGTCGATGGCAGCGTCTGCAATGTGACTCTCCTCAAGTTGTCTTCTGCCTATATTCAAAATTTCTTTTACCGAGAGACTCATCTATTCCTCCACAACTTCATTCTTACTCTTACGTTCAATCTTTCGTTCTTCTACCAAGTTTCCGTCCAAATCACAGATTCCCTCAAAATACGGTGTATCACCAGGAACCATGACCGCCTTTGTCGCCGCGATGGCAACCTCCAATTGGTCGTCGGAGGGTTCCTTCGTCGTCAGTTTCTGCAGATAAAGTCCCGGCAAGCTGAGTATTTTGACGAGCCAATTGTCACTGCGTCCTGCCCATTTGAGCAGCTCATAGGAGAGTCCTGCCACGACAGGTACCAGCAGCAGCCTGGAAACAATACGCAGCGCAAGATTGGGCCAGCCAAGGAAGAGATGCAGCACAAAGCTGATTACCATGACAAAAAGCAAAAAGCTGGTTCCACAACGCGGATGCAGTGTATAGAACTGCTGGGCATTCTGCGGCGTTAATTCAAGATTATTTTCGAAACAGTGTATAGTCTTGTGCTCTGCTCCGTGATATTGAAATACGGTCTTGATATCCTTCATCTGGCTGATCAGAGCGATGTATACGACAAAGATTACGATACGCATGACACCTTCCACCAGATTGAACACAAAATCGCTGTCAATCAAAGGCTTCAGGAAGTTTGCCACTACTGTCGGCAGTAGAATAAACATACCGATGGTCATCGCCAGGGCGAGAACGACAGAGAGGTAGATCATAATATTCCAGGTCCCCTTCTCCCCAAATTTCTCATTCATCCAGGTCTCCAGCCGGCCGGCCTCTTCCTGCTCCTCTTCTGGCCAGTTAGCCTCCAGTACATCGGCAGAATACATCAAAATGCCCGTGCCCTGAACCAGTGACGTGACAAAGGAAACGACACCCCTGACAATGGGGATCTTCGTCCACTTCCCCAGTTTCTTATTGGGCTGCGTCTTCATGTGTATCCTTCCGTCAGGGAGTCTGACTGCTACGGCGGTCCGCTCCAGTCCGCGCATCATGATACCTTCCATGACAGCCTGTCCTCCGACCGGAGTCGGGCAGGCGTCTTTCAAAAAAATCTTGCTTAAATCCATCTTTTACCCCTATTGTAAAAATATCTTCTTTATAATCTGTACAAAATCGTTATTGTTTTTCGTATGTGCCAGGTTGTCGATGATGGTCTCGGTGACATCCTGGGTCGGACTGTTGGCCATTTGGCGCCTCATCGCCCAAATTGCTTCTAATTCATCCTGCGTCATCAAGAGATCCTCTTTTCTGGTTCCTGACTTGTTCAAGTCGATAGCCGGGAAAATTCTCTTTTCGGACAGTTTGCGATCTAAATGAAGCTCCATATTACCTGTACCCTTAAATTCTTCAAATATAACATCGTCCATACGGCTTCCTGTTTCTACCAAGGCCGTAGCCAAAATGGTAATGCTTCCGCCTTCTTCAATATTTCGGGCAGCTCCGAAGAACTTTTTCGGTTTATGGAGAGCACCCGGGTCAAGTCCGCCTGACAGGGTTCTGCCAGATGACGGTACGACCAGATTATAAGCCCTGGCAAGCCTGGTGATACTGTCCAGCAAAATGACCACGTCTTTACCGTGCTCAACTAAACGCTGTGCTCTGGCGAGAACCATCTCTGCAACTTTGACATGATGCTGCGGCAGTTCGTCAAAGGTAGAATAGATGACCTCGCCTCCGTTGAGTGATCGCTTCATGTCCGTCACTTCTTCTGGTCTTTCGTCGATCAAAAGCACAATCATCTCTGCTTCTGGATGCCTTTTTTCAATACTGTTGGCAACCCTCTTGAGCAAAGTGGTCTTTCCAGCTTTTGGCGGTGCTACGATCAGGCCTCTCTGCCCTTTTCCGATTGGCGCAATCAGATCAATCAGCCTCATGGACAAATCCCTGGAACTGTCCTCCAAAGTCAATCGCTCTCTCGGGAAAATCGGTGTCAAATCCTCAAAGTCGGGTCTTCTGATCGCCACGCCCGGCTCGTCTCCATTGACAGTCAGAACATACAGCAGAGCGCCAAATCGTTCTCCTTCGTTGGGCAGTCTAGAAATCCCCTTGATCTGATCTCCCGTCTTCAGATTAAATCGTCTGATCTGTGTTGGCGATACATATACATCTTTATCACTAGTCAGAAAGTTATTGAATCTGAGGAAACCGAAGCCTCCTTCAGCAATTTCCAAAATTCCTTCGACCTCCGGACGAGGCTGTTCTTTCTTTTCTTCTCTTACAGGTCTTTCTCGCTTTTCCGGTTCCTCTTCACAGCAGATGAGTTCTTTTTTCTCTTCAGCAGAGTCAGGTTCTTCCACCATACATTCTTTTTCTTCTTCTAAAATCTCTTCTTTTTTCTTTCTTGGCATATTCATTACGGGCACAAAAACTGCGCCCTTTCCTTTCTATGTAAATTATATAAATTCTATCTTTTTTATCTCTTGGGAATTCTCTCTAGATATGAGGATCATGCCTCATATATCTGAAAACAACTTTTCTAGGACTATAAATCTTATTTCATTATAATACAACATCTGGAAAAATAAAAGAGGGCTTTTTTGTCGAAAGCCCTTCTTTTCGTGCATTTTTATTTATTCTCCAAATATACTGGCAAGCCAATTGTCCACCTTGTCTTCAAAATCGTCACCCCATTGCTCCATCTTCTGTTCATATTGGTCTTCTAATTCCTTCAAACGATTCTCTACATCTTTAGAAAAATGTTCTGTATTCAGATTGCCCATAAACCCATTGATAAAAGCGTCGCTGATATGAAATATCCACTTATGATCTTCTAGCTTTGCGGATACGGTTACAGCCATGGTTTTATCTCCCTTTGCCGCTTCCAGATATGGCTGCATGCCGTCTTTGTCATCTTCAATGCCAGACAGATCCTTTATCATCTGTTTCAAGCCAGTATCATCGCTTGCAATCATCTTTTCCATGACGTGAATCATATAATTTCCCGTTACGTCTGTCATATCTGTATTGGTAATGGCAAGATAAACTTTCGCCTTATCTCCATTCCGTTTTACATCTTTAATTTCCCAGCTCAGGTTCTCTGTAATCGTTTCTGCAAATTTTAAATCAGCTTCATACCGTTTCCCTTTTACCAAATCTGTCTGCGAGATCCTGTTAAACACGCGATATTCTTCTGCCGTAGTAAATCCCAGCCAGCTTCTGTCCCTGCTCACTAAATTATCCGTGCAGTCATTAAAGGCCTCTAGATCCAGTGATTTCAAGGACTGCATCATACTCTCCGCAGCAGCTTCTGGTGATTGATGCCTCATAACACCCGTCCTCCCGCTGCATCCAGTCAGACACAGGCAGACCATCACTAAGGCAAGTATCCATTTTTTCATGTTGTCGTTCCTCCTATCTATTCTGCTGCCATCATTATATTTCTTGATTTCAGCAGGAACAACAGCCATGACACAAATCGACGGTCAGATTGCAAAAACAGACGGTAGCATCGCCGAAAAAGTGAACCATCCGCTTTTGCATTGTAACGTGCTGGTTCCATTGTATTTCTCTATCACAGAATTTATGTTGTGCAATCCGACCCCATGCCTTTCACGATCCTTTTTTGTTGTCAATACGGTTTTGTCCTTTATCTCAACCGCCTCTTCTACCGGGTTTCGTACAGATAAAATCAATTGTTCTTCTTCTAATATCATCTTGAATTGAATGATTTTGTTATCTTTTAATCTCTCGCAGGCCTCGATGGCGTTGTCAAGCAGGTTGACTAGAAGGGTGACAATATCCTCTTCCTCCAGGTTCAGCGAGGATAAGTCTCCTATTTTCATAACCATAGCGATTCCTTTTTTCTGCGCATACTGATATTTCTGATTCAATACCACATTGACCACATTGTGATTCGTGTTGATTGTGTTCGTATGCTGCTGTAACCCGCCCGTCAATTTTTTTACATAGCAGAGGGTTTCTTCCGTCTGCCCCTCCTCTAGCAGGCCTTGAATACACTGGAGCTGATTCTTGTAATCGTGCAAATATTTTCGCTGCTGGTCAAAGCTGGTCTGCATGCTCTTATATAGGCTCATCTGACTCCAGGTACGTACCTGGCTCAGCCGCATTTTCTGCATTTCAGCTTCTTTCTCAAGAAGATTTCCAATAATATAGATGGCGAGGATATTGATGATACCAAAGCCCACAACAGCTACAACAATTGCATTCCTGTTAATATTGACATCGCCCCACAGTATGATTGTGATGGACATGATGACAATCAGGCTGAAAATAGGAAAGTAACCGAAGCGACCCCATTTTGTATCTGCCAACGAGCCCATCCTCCCTTTATATTGATGATGAAATAGCACAATCAGACATAGAAACAGGATGTCTGCAATGTCCTCCTGAAAATCAAAGACTAACATCCTTTCCAGAGAAAGCGCATAGACGCAGGCCAGAACCAGGGTGTTGGTAATCCAGAACAGCGCACAAAAAAGCACCGATAGAATCACATTTTGCATGACTCTGATCTTGTAATATATCTGTGTAATAATGCTGATCGCTAAGATCAGCCGCAGCGCTTGAAATATGTATGGCGGCACTTCACTAAAGGAGATAATCATAAAAGCAGACACAAAGGCTGGAATTATCGATTTTTCAATCCAGCGGTGTTCCCACTTCCGCAGGGGAATAAGTGTTTCAAAGAACAGTTTACAGCTAAAGCTCATCACTACGGAAAGAGCCAGGCATTTGATGATCAATTCCATCACATCGCTCCTTTGTATGCGGTAAAAGCTTCTTTGGCCGCTTGAAACCTGCGCCGCGGAATCGGCAAGCTCTCTCCAGTATCCAGTACCGCTTCATAATTGTTGACTTTGCGAATGTGCTTCAAATTGACAAGATAACTCTTATGAATGCGAAAGAATCCGTACTCTGACAGTTCTTCTTCGATATGATCCAGCTTGTCGTAAATTTCGTAGTGGGTAATAGAGACGTCCATATAGTAAAAAACTGCTTTGTGCTTCTTGCTTTCCACATAGAGCAAATTGTCAATATAGATATTCTGTCTGCCCTGCAGAAAGTCAAACCCTACTTGCAGGTGTCTCATCTGTTCTAAAACGGCGTCCATGGATTCTCTGACAGAGATCTCCAACGTATTTTTCATAATATATCGCACCGCATTCACTTTATACCCTTCCAGTGCATAATCGATAAAAGCGGTCACAAAAATAATATAGGTCGAAGAATAAAAGCGCCTTATCCGCATAGCAGTCTCAATTCCATCCATCTCGTTCATGTTGATATCCAAAAAAACAATATCGTATTTTACAAGATTTTCTTGCTGAGAAATAAAAGACTCACCAGACTGAAACAAGACGAGTTCTGCGTTTAAATTGTGCTCCTGCAAATACGCTTTCAGGAGGTTCCCTATTCTATCTCTATAATATTTCTCATCGTCACAAATAGCAATTTTCAGCATATCTTTTCCCGTCCTACATTTCTATTTGCTTCCCTATTTGTAAGACAGCAAAACAGTCTATAACTTCTCTATGGTTTCTGCCTCTAATCCGGTAAAGGCTTTGATCTCCTCCAGTGGCTTGCCCGCTCTCTTCATCTTTTGGGCGATCTCAATCATGGCGGCATCATACCCTTCATCGCGACCCTGGATCAGACCATCTTCTTTCGCATATTTGAGCCATGTAGCATGGTCATGCTCGGCCTTAATCTGACGTTCTAACATTTCTCTGGCTATATCGTCTTCTGTCAATTTCTTGAAAACATATTCAGACATGTTAACAGCCTCCTCTCCTGTTTCCAGCAGTTTGTTCACATAGTCTTCTCTTGTCTCATCGCTAGCAAACCGGATATAGGCGCATAAGCGCTCCAGCGGCGTCATGTCTGCAGGATCTTTCTTCCCATCTATCTTTCCCAACTCTAAGAAATGGATTGACAGCTTGTCCGTCAATGTAAAATGCGCTTGTTTCTCCTGCATCAAAAACTCTGTATGCAGACATTGTACCTGCGGAAAAATCACTCCGTCGATAAAAGAAATGACTATGCTTTTCTTCATTTTATCATAGTCTTCTCCTGATGCCAATGACGAATTTACAAGACGCGCACCATAAAATAGCGACCTTTCCGGATATGCCCGCGAGGCGCCTTTTGCCGTCCGTTCAGGGGTTTCGGCAGTGCCAGTCAACGAAGTCTCTGCCGCGGGAATCACCTTCAGAAAGGGCAGCACATAACGCTGCATTTCCACATCGATCAGTTCCCCAGAATCAGCCTCAGCCTTCACATCCATGATGGTGCTTTTGTCTCCAGGCTTAAATCCCTTTTGGACCGTATTTAAAACGTGAACCTTTACGATTGGATCATCTTTTCGATCCAATATTACGTTGAGCAGCGCGGCCAACGCCCGATTAGATTCTTCTGTATCGGCGCCGTATATCAGATAAAAGACCAAATCGTTTGTCAGACTAAACTGACTTCTATATGTATTATCAAATAGACTTCCAATTTCCAGTTCCTCCCTTTTTTGTCATCTTTAAGATAACACCTTTGTATGGGGAAGTCAATAGAATAAAACGTTGAAATTCAAACATTTTCGATGGTATTATCGGCACAGTTTTTGCTAATTGGGGAAAACGAAACACATAAAAAAGTGCGTACCGCACATTATCACCCCTGCCGGCTCCGGTTCCCATGCCGTGAAGTACATCTGCTGCTACCTGGGCAGGCAGGCTCGCCATCGCCTCCTCCTTCGGCTATGACCCCCTCGACTGCCCCTTCCACGGGGCGGCTATGGCAATCATGGAGGTCTGGTACAAAAAAAATGCGCTTTATGACCAGCTTAGAAAAGTCCTGGGCAGCGTCCCTTAGGAACGCGCTCCCCTGTCCTTTTCCTTTGCAGTCGTCCATCGCAGACCACATAAACGAAAAACCACATACCAAGAGTCCCGGCAGACCTACTCGCGTCCGCTATTTTGTTATGCTGTCTTTTGATTACCCCCTTATTCTACACGACATCCGTTAAAAACGTAATTTCCTATAAATTGAAAAAGCACTATTTCCGGTTTCCCTGTCAATAGCGCTTTGGGATGTGCTATAGCTTTTCTATTTCTATTGCCTGAAGTCCAGTCAGTTCCACGATTTCTTCTACTGACATCCCTGCCAACTTCATTTTCTTGGCAACTTCAGCAATGCCGTCGTGATAGCCCTCCTGTCTGCCTTCTTGTATGCCCTTTTTTCTGCCTTCTTCTCTGCCTTCTTTTTTTCCTTCTTCCAGACCTTCTCTCCTGGCCAGCTCTTTCCAAGTGGCGATGTCATGGGCAGCCTTTTCCTGGCGCTCTAGCATTTCCCTTGCCAAATCGTCTTCCGTGATTTCTCTAAATACATATTCAGACATGTCAACAGCCTCCTCTCCCAGATCGAGTAGTTTGTTCACATAATTTTCCCTCGTCTCATCTCCTGCATATTTCAGATATGCACAAAACCGCTCTAATGGCAGCATTTTTTCCAAAGGCACCTTATCATCCACCTTACCTAACTCTATGAAGTGGAGAGAAAGACGGTCGGTCAGAACAAAGTGAGTGTTCTTCTCCTGCAGTAAAAATTCCGTGTGCAGATCTCTTGTGTCGGGAAAGAGTGTCCCATCAACGAAGGATATAACTATGCTTTTTTTCATTTTATCATAGTTTATTCCACTTTCCAATGATGAATTGACCATTCTCGCCCCATAGAACAGAGAGCGCTCGCTATAGAAATGCAAGGTTCCTTTTTGCATCTCTACATCAATCATCTCCCCCGAATCTGTCTCAGCTTTGATATCCATTACTGTAGTCTTGTCCCCTAGCCTCAGTCCCTTATGTACGGTATTGATCACTTTGATCTTGGTTATCGGATCCTCTTTTCGGTCTAAGACCACATTCAACATAGCTACGAGTGCCCGATTGGACGCTTCCGTACCAGCCCCATATACCAGGTAAAACACCAGATCATTGGTCAGACTGAACCGGCTGCGATAAGTATTCTCAAATAATTTTTTCATTTTTCTCTTACGTATGCTCCTCTTCTTTTCCTTTACAATAGCACCGTCATATGGGGAAGTCAATACATAAAAATGTTGAAATTTCAATACTCTAGGCACGTTTTTTGCAATATGGGGAAAACAAAAGCTGCCGGAACATAAGTCGTTCCGGCAGCCTCGTATCTATCTTATTCTAGTACCAATGACGGGGCGGCATACACCCTCGCTTTGTATTCGTTATCCAGAGAATAGAGTCCTTTCGGATCGTGACCAAATAACTCGTATTTCGTAATCATGTCCATGGCGTTCTTCTCTTCTTCACCCTGTTCGTTGACAAACCAATCGATAAATTTTACGCTCCGGTAATCTTTCACCTCGTGAGCTGCGCCGTAAATTTCGTTAATCAATCCTGTCACGTACCGTTCATGCTCTAAACCCTTTTTCAGCGGATCGTCAAAGTTCTCCAGATCAGCCTCCGGCTTATCGACGGCCTCAAATACGACCTGAAAGTCGTTATTCTGCAGATATTGCATCATGAGCAGCGCATGATCCATTTCTTCTTTGGCTTGAATGTGATACCAGTTCGAGTATCCATCCAGCCCTTTCTCCTTATAGAAATTGGCGAACTCCAAATAAAGATACGCCGAATAGAACTCTTTGTTTATCTGTATATTTAATAGATTTCCTACTTTTTCATTTAACATATGCTACCTCCTAAATGGTTTCTATACGTAGCATACCCACTTTTATCAAAAACGTAACTGGAAATATTGCTGACAAAAACTGCCTTGCAAATTGCAAGGCAGTTCCTATTGCTTATGTATAATTCTATTGTGGTCTTTATTTTGAATAATCGTAGAAACCAACGCCAGTCTTTCTTCCCAGCTTGCCGGCTCTTACCATCTTTCTCAGCAGAACGTGTGCTCTGTACTTAGGATCACCGTACTCAGTGTAAAGTACATCCATGATAGCCAGGCAAACGTCAAGTCCGATCAGATCTCCGAGTTCAAGAGGTCCCATTGGGTGGTTAGCACCAAGTTTCATTGCTGTATCGATACCTTTTACGTCAGCAACTCCGTCAGCTAAGATTCCAATACCTTCGTTGATCATTGGAATTAAGATTCTGTTTACTACGAATCCTGGAGCTTCTTCAACTTCTACTGGAGTCTTTCCTAACTTCTCAGCTAATTCTACGATTGTAGCCTTAGTTTCTTCTGAAGTTGTCAATCCTTTGATAATTTCAACAAGTTTCATTGCTGGAACTGGGTTGAAGAAGTGCATGCCGATTACTTTGTCCGGTCTGTTTGTAGCGGCAGCGATATCAGTGATGGATAAGGATGAAGTGTTTGTAGCGATGATAGCTTCTGGTTTAACTAACTGGTCAAGTTCAGCAAATAAAGCCTTCTTTGCTTCTGCGTCTTCTGTAGCAGCTTCGATGATCAGGTCAGCGTCTTTTACGATGCTGATGTCAGTTGATCCCTGTACTCTGCCCATGATCTCAGCTTTGTCAGCCTCTGTGATCTTTTCTTTCTTGATCATCTTGTCTAAGTTTTTCTCTACTGTAGCAAGACCTTTGTCTACTGAAGTCTGTCTTCTAGCTCTCAGTACAACCTCATAACCATTCTGTGCAAGTACCTGAATGATTCCGGCACCCATTGTGCCTGTTCCTAATACACCAATTTTCTTCATTGTGATAACCTCCTACTATATTGTGCGTTGATTTCTTATGAGTAAGTTTTGTTAAAAAATTAACTTATTACCGTTACTTCCATTATAACACAGAAATAAAGAATGTAAACCCTAATTATTTAACAAAAATTCTGTAATCCCATTGGAGAGTTGGACAAATGCCGTAAGCTGTCCCAAATTGTAGGAATCAAGCCGTTCTACAGAGATCTGTACTCCGGTTTTCTCCTCATTATTTTCAAAAAAACACTTCCGCGCGGTATCTGTCAGAAGTAAATTGAGAGAACCGTCCTCGTTACATCCTTCGAAATACGGCATCATGATATCTTCCTGATCTTCCTCAATGATAATCTGTGTGTCAAAGGCGTCCCCGCAATTTGCTTTGTCGTCTGCCGGCAGATTTAGACTTCTCTTTTCGATACCGTCAGCAAAATTTTCTTCCCACCTGCCAAAGTGTGCAAGCTGACTTTGCCAGATCCAGAAATGTTCCTTTGTTCCCCCTGCATTTTTGTATAATGCCCGCGCGATACCGTAGTCCGTCGCATCAATATCCCACTGTGGAGACGCCAGCATGTCCCTAAATCCATCCAGATATTCCAAAAGATCCGCTCCCTTGACCGCCATAGGCAGCAACACCGCTGCGGTATTGGCTCCATAAATTGCAGGCACGTCTTCTGGATAAGAAATGAGCGGATAGTCGTTTTCCGCCGCATCCTCTGCAATCAGCTTGCTCTTCTTACCTGCGATTGCAAATATTCGTTCCGTCGCTTTCTCTGCGCCATATTTTGTAACCAAAAGGCTTTTCAGGCACATAAAGGCGCCTCTCATAGATACCGTCTCCAACCCCGGCGCAACAGATATCAGTACAAAATCTTTCTTTTCCAATTCTGTCATCAGTTCCGCATATTCTGCTGGAGAAAAACTATCGCCAAAGACGAGGACATCTGCACAAGCCTCTCTCTGTGTTACAGCAGAAGTACAGGCTTCAATGGTTCTTGCCATATCGCCGGCGGCTATGACTACTGCCACTTCGCTCTGACTGCAAATCTGCTCGGCAGTCATCTGAAGACTTTCCAAGTGACTGCGATCCAGCTTGTTAATGGAGTTCCTCAGCCAAGCACTGCTCCAAAGGGCATCCAGAGCATCGCTGCATTTTCCTCTCAGCGAATCCAGTTTTTCTTTTTCTATATTCTTTTTTTCTACATTCAAATTCATATGTCTTCCTCCCTTATACAGCTATATTAAACTGAAACAACTTTTTTTGCAATATATGCGTACTTCGAAGTCCTCATTTGAAATTTTATACCGCAAGGTGTTTTTTCGCTATTTTTTGTCTTTAATTGCAGCTACGTCTCTTTAAATTAAAATGAGCGTATTTAAAACAGCCAGTTTTAGCGGGTCCAGGCCACATTGATAAAAAAAATATTATGCTATATTCTCATGGGCAGAATGTAATTTTCGTTTGTTATCACTTTAATGAGAGAAAAAGAAGGAGAAGTAAAATGAGAAAAAAGACACTGTGTATATTACTTGTACTCGTTTTAACGATGGGGCTCACCGCAACTTTCAGCTTTGCAGATGCTATTGGCAATGGGGAGGCCAGTACATATAGCACAGCTTTAGTGTCCTTTGCTACTAAGCGAATCAGCGACACAAAAGCCGCCGCTTCTGTTAATGTAGAATTTACAAAAACAGCAGATGATTATGTCGTCGCCATCGTTCTTCAAAAGAAAACTAGTAGCGGCTGGGTGACAGCTACTGATGTAGGCGGAAGTGCACATTACTACAGGGGGAGTAATAAGTCTGGAGTATTAACATATGACGAATGGACAGTAAAAAAAGGTGTGGTGTACAGAATAAAATGTGTCAGCACTGATAAATATGATTCCGGGATAGAATATACGAGAACTTCATATTCTGATCCCTTTTAAAAAAAGGAGATTTTATATCTCCTTTTATTTAAAATTAATTGCTATTTTTCCCATAATACTGTCTGCACAATTAGCTCCGATGAAGAGTAGTTCATCATTGCCCAAATTGCAATATGCCGATTTAGAACTCTCGTCTTTTATAAATAATTCTAATTCACCGTATTTAAAAGATCTATCAGACTTATGGTAAATATTCGTCCCCGAATTATATATCTGCTTTATTTCTATCTTTTCTCTGTTATTGGAAAATGTATAAGTATATTTCTTTATTAACTCATTATCTTCAATAATAAGCTTTTCAAAAGAATAGCCAGCTGGAACGAAATTAGGAGTTTTTAAGTCGGCGTACTCCTCTTTAATCAACTTTACATTATCCCAACTTTCTATTACAATCTTTTCTCCGCCTGTATTCTCATCCACGCCATCTTCATTCGGTTTCACAACAACATTATTTCCTTCCTCAGTCACTTTGTTGTCGTTTTTCCCTGCTGTAGCTATAGAATCGTCGGGATCGAATACGAACTTAAGACTGAAGGTGCCGATGCATAGAATGATAAAACAGCTTGCCACAGCAAGAATTCGTTTGACCTTAGCTCTCCGTCGCTGTCGATCCGCTTCTACCCACTCCTCCAGCTGGGCGAGATCCAGCCTCTCTTTTCGCGACTGATTCCTCAGCGCCTCTCCAATCCTCTGTTTTATTAACGCATCATAATAAGAATCATCTTGTGGCTCATTGTGCTTCTTGTCCATCATGCTTTCTGTAACCCCTTTCCTCAATCATCACTTTCAGCTTTTTAAACGCCCTGCGTTCAATGGTCTTTACTGTATTATACTTCATATTCAGCAAATCCGATATCTCTTTTAAGTTGAAACCCATCTCAAATCTAAGCTTGATAATATATGGTGCGGGTGCTTTCAGGCTGTTGATCATTTCACAAAGTTCTTCATCCGTCAGACAATTATCCATCGCCCTCCAAACATAGCTGTCCTCCTCTGACTCGATGCCCGGTTCGCCATAGTAGTCCGGATAAGATATTTCCTTTTCAAAACGGATGCGATGCGCTTTGCTGAATAAAATCATTTTGCGGTACGAAATCCGATATAACCACGCATTGAGCCGTTCAATGTCATTTAGTTTATGTATATTGATATATGCTGCCACGAATATTTCTTGAATTAAATCTTCTCTATAACTTTCTGGAACTCCTAGGTTAGCGACAAGGTCTTTGATTAGAATGTATTTTTCGCACAGGATGTCACGCCGCTTGAGCAGCTCTTCTTTTGTTAACTTCATCTCTGCTTAATCGCCTCTACATAAAATTTGGCAATCTGCTCCATACACTTTAATTGCTGCGTATTGCAAATCTTTAGCGGTTCAAGGATTTCCTCTTTCAATCGATCCTTTTCCACATCGGCAATATTGCCATACCTTTGGCCTGCTAAGATATAGTCCGCAGAGACCTCAAGAATTTGTGCCAGCATGTACAACTTTCGAATTGATATGCCTTTTTCACCATATTCTATATCTGCTATAAATTTGCTCGACACACCCAGATAACCTGCAAGGTCCTCTCTCGTATAATCCAAAAACTCTCTCTGTCTCCTGATTCTACGGCCCATTTCAATTTGGTCGAGATCTTTTAATTCAAATTCGCGTTTCACTTGATTTCCCCCTAATCGTTTGCAATCACTATTAGTTTATGTGTAGTTTCATGTCTTTTAAATAAACCTACAGGGGATATTACCACAACTATAGAGGGAATTTTTGCTAAAAATCGACTTTTTTCGAAAAAAAATTACAAAAAGTGAAACTTTTTCGATTTTAAATCGCTCTATATAATATGTGTGGGTTTTGTGTCGAAATAAGAATGGATTAACTAGGAGGATGATGTATTGAAAATAGAAACACAGATGCAAGTGGCAAAGAACATGAGATATTTGAGGAACGTCTTCGGATATACGCAATCAGAAGTTGCAGACGGAATCCACATGTGTCGAAGTACTTATGCACTTTATGAACTGGGAAGAAAAATCCCAGGCGCGGATACGATTGTAGATTTGGCTGACTTTTACCATGTCAGAGTAGATACGATTTTACAGTCTGAAGGAACAAAACTTTTGACTGACGTCATTTTTTCTGACAAATGTAAGGATCAGTCGATTTCACTGGTTGATATATTTTATCAACTTTCACCCTATGCTCAAGGGTGTCTGATGGAAAGAGCAGTAACTCTGCTCGAACAGGAAAGCGCTAACGGAATACCAGGTGTCATTCCTGTAGCATAAAGCGTTCATAAATACTACAAAATTTAACTACCCACACATCAGGGGCGGCCATATGCAGTTGGCCGCCCCTTTCATTTTGATAAGCTGCTCTAAGCAATCAAAAAACCCCGCACCGGTGTGCGAGGCTGAATCCCTCAGTATGTACAGCGCTAAACCCATAAAGCGAACCCATGGACCATCACTGTCTGATACTCTTGCAGATATTATTCAATTTTTCTTCCACCACTTTGACAAAGGATTGGGAGCAGAGCAAAATCAACTTGTCTCCTCCTTTTAGCACCGTACTGCCGCTGGGGACAATTTCTCTCTTGTCCCTTTGAACGGAAACGACTAAGCAGCCGGGCGGAAGCAACATCTCTTCTATTTTCTCTCCATCCATAGGACTGCCGATATAAACATCACTTTCCAAAAGCACCTTGTGGCTCCTCGTTTCCTCTGTAGTGCCATAATCAGAGTCTTTCGAGAGCATGCGATACAACAGCTGGTCATAAATAGGCTGCCCTTTGAGGATGTCTGCAACCAGGTAAGATACCAGAGCAACAATAGATAGTGAGAGGAAATTCTTAAAGTCTCCTGTCATTTCTGTAATCAGAAGCACCCCCGTAATCGGCGCTCTGACAATGGCAGTGAAATAGCCCGCCATTCCCAAAATGACAAAATTCGCTAGATAAAGATCTCCATAACCGGCAATGCCGCCCACGGCATCTGCGAAGAGACCACCAGTGATAGCTCCCAGTACCAGCAGAGGCAGGAAGATGCCGCCCGGTACGCCCGATCCAAAGCTGATGATTGAAAAAAGAAATTTTGCCGCCAGCAGCACTAGCAGAGCTTTCAGCGCAAAATCCCCTCTTGCCACCTCTGCAACGAGATCATGTCCACTGCCCAAAACGTAAGGATACACTGCGGCAAAAACAGCCACACACAGAAACGGCACAGCGACCCGCATAAACTTGCGCGGCAGCTTATCGTAGAAATCCTGAACTACCGCCGTCATCCAGTTGTAGAACACGCCAAAGACGCCCAGAACGATGCCTAGAAGAATGACCATCCAATAGCGTGACAATGGCAGCCTTCCAGCAATGTGGAGGCCGAAGACTGGACTGAGGCCGAAAATATAGGAGGATACGAAATCCGAGGTGACAGAAGCAGCCATGGTCGAAAGCAGGATATCTGTCGAGAAATTTTTATGTAACTCTTCGAGGGAGAAGACCACACCAGCCAGAGGCGCACTGAAAGCGCCGGCAAGACCGGCTCCTGCACCACAGGTCATAAGCATCTTCTCCTCTGTTCTCAATTTATTAGTAAGCCTGGAAAATCCTTTGCCCACCATGGCCCCCAGTTGAATACTGGGACCTTCACGACCGAGAGAAAGCCCCGCACCAATGGCGCCGATGCCGCCAGCAAACTTTGCCAGAATAATCTGCCACCAGTTCTGTTCAATCTGGCCCTTCATCTCTCCTTTGACCTGGGGAATCCCTGATCCTCCCGCCAAAGGCACTTTCCGCCCGCAGTAGCACACGACCGCGTAGGCGCAAAACAACGCAGCCAAGGCCAGCGCCAGCATCTGTCCGCCCATCTTCGCCGCATCAAGAACAGAGCCTCTGAGAGACTCTGCTTTTTCCAATCCTAAGCGGAAAACTGAGACGACCAGTCCGGTAAGAAAACCGACGCCGATGCCTTCCAGGATCATCCTATATTGATTTGTAGAAAATCGTTCGAGGGTTAATTTTGTCTTATTTTTCATCTTTCATTAATTATTATATAAGTTGGTAGTTACGTATTCCGGATCGGAGGTGACGTCGATTCCCAAAGCACGCAGGGTCTGCTCATCCCTATCGCTGAGGATGGCTGTACAATGTGCCCTGCAGCCCTTCAGAAGAGGCAGCTTGCTGATTGCCACGTAAGCCGAAGGATTCTGCGTTCCCGAAATGGTCAGCGCCATCAGCACCTCTTCACAGTTCAGGCTTGTCCGATCAGACTCCAGGTAATTGATCTTCAACTTCTGCGTTGACTCTAACACCTGCGGCGTAATGATCAGCATGTCATCGGCAATGCCGGAAAGCTTTTTGATCGCATTGAGAACGGCAGCGGCAGCGGCAACCATTCTGCGGGAACTTCTGCCCGTAATGATGGTTCCGTCAGGCATCTCGATGGCCATGACGACCACATTTTCGTAGCGCTCATCACACTCCCGCTTCTTATCAGCGTAATCTCTCGCCGGCTGTACCACCTTTCGATCGCTGACATCCTTGCCCACTTCCTTCATTAGAAGTTTGGCCCGTTCCAGGGAGCTTTCAGAGATCTTGCCCTTTTTATAGTCGCACTCTGCAATGAGATACCTGCGGATGATTTCCTGGCAGGCCGCCTCCCGACAGGCTTCGTCGTCGACGATAGCAAAGCCTACCCGGTTGACACCCATATCTGTAGGGGATTTGTACTCAGACTCTTCTCCCGTAATTTTCTCTATAATTCTCTTCACTACAGGGAAAACTTCCAGGTCGCGGTTGTAATTGACGGCCATCTCCCCATAGGCCTCCAGATGGAACGAGTCGATCATGTTGACATCTTTCAAATCCGCCGTAGCTGCTTCATAGGCGATATTGACTGGATGCTTCAGCGATAGATTCCAGATAGGGAACGTCTCAAACTTGGCGTATCTGGCCTTGGTTCCTCTCTTGAAGTCATGATAAAGCTGCGAAAGGCTGGTAGCCAGCTTTCCGCTGCCGCCGCCCGGACCAGTCACTACGACTAAAGGCTTACTGACTTCTATGTACGGATTCGCGCCGTAGCCTTCGTCGCTGACGATGGTGTCCACATCCGTGGGATACCCTTTGGTAAATCTGTGTTTGTAAGTTTTGATGCCTCTGCGTTCCAGTTTATTGACGAACATGTTGACCGCAGCCACATCCTCGTATCTCGTGATGACCACACTGTTGATCTTGAGATCGTAGCGCCTAAAAGTATCGATGAGGCGCAAAACCTCCAGATCGTAGGTGATGCCAAAATCATGGCGCGTCTTGTTAGTCGTGATATCGCCAGCATAGATACAGATGATGACTTCTACCTTATCCTTCAGCTTCTGCAAGAGTTCGATCTTTGCGTTTTCATCAAAGCCCGGAAGAACTCTCATAGCGTGTTTGTCGTGAACCAGCTTGCCGCCGAATTCCAGATACAGCCGCTCTGCATTCCCCTGGTTAATCCTCTCCAAAATAAACTTAGATTGCTCCTCTATGTATTTCTCTGCATCAAAACCTTTTTTCAACATGATTCCTCCCATTGTAATTTTATACTGACAGCTGCATCGCCCAAATGATCGTCGGTATGATCATGGCCACGATAATTGTGATCACGATTATCTGTGCAATCCGTCTTTTCTTTTTGTCCATTTTGTTTACCTCCCCTGTTTCCACTGGTCACTTCTATTGCATGACCTCAATCTTTAATCTGTTTCTGCCCTCTGCCATCCCATTGAGGCTGACATGGTAGTCGATGTGAATGTCGCCAAACCCTTCTTCTGAGAGATTGTTGACCACGTCGTTGGTCAGCACCTCCATATCCAAATTGCCATAAGGTGTATGGTATTTGCTGTTGAAGCGTTTTCCCTTTTCAAAGATGAATTCCATTCCAAAGCCCACTTCACTGCCGATTCTCTTCATGCGAATGCAGTCCCCGGTCAGCTTCAAGGTTGTCTTGCAGCCTGGAAAGCCAGAAAACTCACTTTCGTCATAAATCAAATACGTCGAATCCCCTTTTTCGTAGAGTTTTCCTTCTGTAATAAACTCCATCTGATCTTCTGAATTGTCACCGGAAAATTGCTTACCGGTTATTTTTAGCATGATATCTTTCATAACCTAAATCCACAATCCTTTCAACTAACTCCCGGAAAGAGAGACCGGCTTCTTTCCACATCAAGGGAAACATGCTGTATTTCGTAAATCCGGGAATCGTATTTATCTCGTTGATGTACACTTCACCAGTATCCTTATCGACAAAGAAGTCGATTCTTGCAAAGCCGCTGCAGTCCAGCGCCATATAAGCCTTTTTTGCCAAGCAGCGAATCTCCTCGTAGGTGGATGACGGCAGCTTTGCTGGAATAGAAAGCTCTGTGCCAGCATCGTCGGTGTATTTGGCCGTATAGTCGTAAAAATCCAGCTTGGCGACGATTTCTCCCACAGCCGCCACTTCCGGCTTGTGATTGCCCAGCACGCCGGTCTCCACTTCTCTGCAGTTGATGCCCTCTTCTATAATAATTCTTCTGTCGTACTTTCCTGCCAAGGTCAGGGCTTCTCGCAGTTCTTCTCTGTTTCTCACCTTTGAGATGCCTACGCTGGAACCCATATTGGAGGGTTTGACGAAAAGAGTATAGGGCAATTCTGCCTCCACCTCTTTGATTACGCTGTCCATGTCTTCCCTGACGTCTTCTGCGTATACCAGTTTATACCTGGCGGTAGGCAGCCCCATTCTCTCAAATATCTTTTTGGCGGAGACTTTATCCATACACAGTGCCGAGGATAAGACGCCACAGCCCGCATAGGGAACGTCCAGCATTTCGAAGAGGCCCTGAATCGTTCCGTCCTCGCCGTAAGGGCCATGAAGAATCGGCAGGGCAAAGTCCGCAAGCTGTTTCAAGTCGCTGGCTTCAATGTCCTTGGCCGTTTCCTCCCAGGAACCGTCTGCCAGATTCTTGACATCCCCTCCATATAATTTCCATTGTCCCTTCTTTGTGATGCCGATCATCACCACGTCATATTTTTCTCTGTCTATCGCTTCGATGACAGAAGTGGCGGACAGCAGAGAAACCTCGTGTTCCCCTGATTTTCCGCCGAATATTACACCGATTCTCTCCATATATTCTCCTATTCTATACGATAAACGCCAAACCAGCCATAGGCTGGGGCGTTTTAGCATAAATTCTGTCTAGCAAATTGAAGCCCTAGCCCGGTTTGCACAAGCAAACCGCGGCAGGTCTCATGCAACGAATTCGCAAATCTTTGATTTGCTGAATTCGACTGCCGCCTGCGCCTCTTTGGACAGAATGTCATAACTGGCGATATAATCTCTCTAAGTGCTCTTTGTCAAAGAAGTATTTCTTCTCACAGAACTGGCATACCAGTTCCGCCTGGCCGTCTTCGTCGATAATCTCTTTCAGGTCTTTCCGCCCGATCGTCATCAGGGCCTGCTCCAGCCGCTCCTCACAGCAGTCACATTCCCATCTGATTTGGCAGGTCTCCAGTTTTTCTAAGGTAAAGTCTCCTGGCATCTCTTTGAAAATTTCGTCCATCAGTTCGCTGACCATGCCCTCCTCGGTTTTGCCGGCTGACCGCAGCATCACTTCTTCTATCGTCGTCGTAAGAGGCTGCATCTTGCCCAGCATGGCCTCCAGTGCGTCCACTGCCGCTTCCGCCGCGTCCGGCAGCATCTGGATAATCATGCCGCCGGAACAGAGAACGCTGCAGTCTCTGGCAATCTTTACGCCCAGCGCGACAGAAGAGTTCTGCTGCTCTGATATATAATAGTATGCGGTCAAGTCGTCCGCAATTTCTCCCGAAACTAAAGAAATCCTGCCCAGATAAGGTTCTTTCAGGCCAAGATCTTTGATGACAGTCAGTTCTCCAATTCCCAGAGCGCCGCCTACATCCAGATGTCCGTCTGCTTTCAGTGGCAGCTCCACAGCCGGATTTGATATATAACCCTTGACCCTTCCGTCTTTATAAGCTGTTGCCAAAATTTCTTTTGCAGGACCGTCTCCCTTGAATTGTACCGTTAATTTATCTTTTTCGTTTTTCAGCATAAGTCCCATCAGCCCAGCTCCGGTCAATACTCTGCCCAGTGCCGCAGTTGCAAGAGGCGTTGTACGGTGAATCTTCCGTGCCTCTTCTACCATATCTGTAGAGATGGTAAGATAAACTCTGAAAGACTTGCTTTTATCCATTGCTGTAATTACTTTGCTCATTTGTATATCTCATACCTTTCGTTTTTCACATTTCATATATCCAATGCTATATTTTATCATACTCTTGACAATTTTAACACAGAAAAACCACAATTCCGCGTTATAATTTGTTCATAATCAGGATAAAATCAAACAAAGAAGGAAAGGCAGGTAACAAAATGGATAATTGGGATAACAATTTCGACGATCGATCACCAAATTTCATTATGGTAGGTGATTCTGCAAACGAGACAGAGAACCAATCCTATCAGGGAACCGATTATGAATACACGATTCCAAAAAAGAAAGAAAAGAAATACATTACCCGCAAGGCATTTATTATTACTTTAATCATCTGCATGATAGCAACCTCAGGCCTGACCATCGCAGGATACACCCTGGCTTCTAATATGGGAGTCGGCGGTGCTTCAAAGACGGTGTCCGCTACAAATTACACCCTGGCAAAGGCCACAGGCAGTGAGAAATCCGTACAGGAGATTATCGCACAGAACGAAAACGCTGTGGTTGAAATCAAGACGGAATCCGTATCTAACGATAACTGGATGCAGAACTACGTTACCGAAGGTGCCGGAAGCGGCGTCATCGTCGACAGCAAGGGATACATTCTCACCTGCGCTCATGTCGTCGAGGGCTCCAACAAAATCATGGTAACATTGAAGGACGGCACAGAAGTAGAGGCGACGCTGGTGGGCATGGACTCACAGAATGACGTCGCAGTCATCAAAATAAAGGCGAAAAACCTGACAGCTGCAACATACGGAGACAGTTCTGAGTTATCCGTAGGTTCTCTGGTCGTAGCCATCGGAAACCCTCTGGGTGAACTGGGCGGCAGTGCTTCTACCGGTATCATCAGCGCTCTCGATAGAGAACTGACCGTTGGAAACAAGAACCTGACTTTACTGCAGACAGACGCATCCATCAATCCAGGCAATTCCGGCGGCGGACTTTTTGACCAGTACGGAAACCTTGTCGGCATCGTCGTTGCAAAGTCCACAGGGTCTGATGTAGAAGGTCTCGGCTTTGCCATCCCGATCAATCACGCTGCCGAAATCGCAAAAGACTTGATTGAAAATGGCCATGTGACCGGACGGGCTGCAATCGGCGTGCAGATTGTCGATATTTCCGACGCACAGACAGCACAGCAGTACAATGTAAGAATGACTGGCGTATACATTAAAGAAGTCACTGGTTCCAACGCCAAGAGTGCTGGCCTGGAGGCCGGAGATATGATTTATTACTTGGAAGACACCAAGATAGAAAGCTCCGCAGACCTGCAGACGGCCCTATCAGGATATAAACCTGGCGAAACAGTAAAAATTACCGTAATACGCAACAACAAGACAGTGGATCTGAAAGTGAAACTGACAGAATCTACACAATAAATAAAATTTCTTCATGGGAGCTCCGCAAAATGCGGCTCCCTTTTTTTATTAGTAATAGGAAAAATTGCCCTTACGGTAACATTTCTCTATGTTTCAATAGCCCCCGTTCTGTGTATAATCCTTGCGTTAATTTAATTTATTTAGGAGAAAAAAATGAAAAAGTTATTTAGTAATTTACCTTTTAGACTTCTTCTCGGTATCGTAATCGGTATCCTAGTCGGTCTTTATGTGGGGAAGGATGTTATGCAGGTCGTCGTTACCATCAAGTACGTCCTGGGACAGATTATCACCTTCAGCGTACCTTTAATCATCATCGGTTTTATCGCTCCTTCCATCACCCGCCTTGGCAACAACGCTTCCAAGATTTTGGGAATTGCCGTTGTAATTGCATATCTTTCCTCCATCGGCGCCGCGTTCTTCAGTACCGCTGCCGGATATGGATTGATTCCGAACCTTTCCATCGTGTCAGATGTAGAAGGACTGAAAGATCTGCCCGAGGTGGTATTCCAACTGGATATCCCGCAGATCATGCCAGTGATGAGCGCTTTAGTTCTATCTGTCTTCTTAGGTCTGGCCGTATCGTGGACGAAATCTAATAATCTGGCCAATATTTTAGAAGAATTTCAGCGAGTGATCCTCGCCATCGTCACAAAGATTATCATTCCGCTGCTGCCGTTCTTCATCGGATTCTCTTTCTGTGCTCTGGCTTACGAAGGCACTATTACCAAGCAGCTTCCGGTGTTTATCGAGGTCATTTTGATCGTCATGGCCGGACATTACTTATGGCTGGCGCTGCTCTACGGTCTGGCTGGCGCTTACTCCAAAAAGAGTCCGCTAGAAGTCATCAGGCACTACGGACCCGCTTATCTGACGGCTGTAGGAACTATGTCATCAGCCGCGACTCTGGCAGTTGCTTTGAACGGCGCCAGAAAATCCAAGGTTCTGAGAAAAGATATGGTGGACTTCGGCATTCCGCTCTTCGCCAACATTCACCTGTGTGGCTCTGTATTGACAGAAGTTTTCTTTGTCATGACAGTCTCCAAGATTCTTTACGGAGAGCTCCCTGGCGTTGGAACTATGATACTGTTCTGCATGCTGCTGGGCATCTTTGCCATCGGTGCGCCTGGCGTTCCAGGCGGAACGGTCATGGCTTCACTAGGTTTGATCATGGGTGTCTTGGGCTTTGACGAAACTGGAACCGCCATGATGCTGGCGATCTTTGCTCTGCAGGACAGCTTCGGCACTGCCTGCAATGTAACGGGAGACGGCGCACTGACCCTGATGCTCACCGGTTACGTGGAAAAGCACGATGTGAAGCCGCAGAAACTGGATGGAGAAATCTTATAAATCAGTTTAATCCGGCAAAAGTGCCTGAAATGAGTAAAAAACAAGGATTTATGGCAGATTTGAGCTTGCATCAGTCTCTTCTGAGAATCACAAAGCTCAAATTGGACTGGATAAAGCTTAAAAATCTCATTTTAATACCAAGGTATATCGTTGTATAGTTTTCTAGTCCATTGGCGTTTTTTACATTTTATGGTTAATTTACCAAAAGTGAGCTTCTATTTCTTAAAAAAATGCCTGAATTTAGCAAAAAACAGGTATTTATGGCAGATTACTTGATTTCGGACGATATTTCCTATGCTATAAACACAAAAGCTGCCTGCAGGCTGGTTGAGAAATCAGTCCGCAGGCAGCTTATTTTTAATCTGATAGTTCTGTGTAGAACTTTATTTATTTAATACAGCCATGCATTCAATTTCAACAAGGAATTCTGGACGGGCCAGGCATCCTGCCTGTAGAATGGTACTTGCTGCCGGACGTTCTACTAATTCCGGTGCATTTTCTTGATAGAACTTCAATTCTGTAGCCCTCATTACTGGATAGTCCTTGATATCTTTAAGCATTATGAATGTCTTAAACACGTTATCCAAACTACTTCCTGCGTCCTCTAGCACTTGCTTCATTTTCGTCAATGCAACCCACATCTGATCTTCCATAGTGTTTGTTGTGCAGCTCCCGTCTTCAAATTTTTGTGCAGTCATGCCCGATACATATACGATGTCATTTACGACAGTGGCATTGGCATACACAGGTGTTCCCGGTGCAACATTCGGGTATTTCTGTTCAACTCCATTTACAAAACATCCGTATTTTTTGATTTCATTCTTCATTTTTCTACTTCCTTTCTGTTGTAAGCGTTATTTAATATCTAAAGGCATGATTCTCATGCAGATAGTCTTACTTCACCGCAGCTTTATAGTCTCTATTGTATTTATGTTCATCAATAAACACCGTTAAGATTACGGTTAGTAATGCAATTGCAGCCAATACGGGATACGCATATCTAATCTGTCCGCCAAATAGGTTCTGCGTTACTCCATTGACTAAGAAGGCCATCGACTGAACTGCTCCCTGTATTGGGAATATGATGCTGTTTACTTTGTTAAAACCGTGCCTGCCAAATACAGATGTAGGCAGTGATGACGAGAAATTTGCAGCGCCGCCTATGCCAATTGCAATCATAAACAGTGAAACATATACAAAGGGCATTGAATTTGTGAAATTCAGCAATAGTGCAACCATAAACCACAGTCCATATCCAATCATAGTCGGCTTCGTGCCGTATTTTAAATCCAGCGCACCGATTACCCATGAGCCCGCTGTTCCAACACAAGCTAATATCGTCATAATCAAAATTGCCGTATTTTGTGAGAAGCCTAACTCCATGTTACGTAATACCAATTGAGTCATAACTCCAGCAGAACAGATTTGGAACATACCGGTGGTAACACCAACTTGCCATAATTCTTTCGTGCGAAGAAGTTTTTTAGTAGTCCAGCCGCCGTCCCCTTCTTCGTCGGTCACTGCGTCGTATTCACTTTCATACACTTCGTCCGATACATTGTCTGGATTAATTCCACGTTCCTGGGGCGTGTTTCTTATAAATATCAGACCCATAATACCTAAGACAATTGCAGCAATGCCGATAGGCAGCATACCGCCAGTAATTCCAAACCGTGCTACTAAGTATGTAATTAATGGTACGTAAAAGGCTGAAGCCAGATTATGCCCCATTGTCGTATACCCCATTACAATTCCTTTTTTCTTCGGGAACCATTGGGCAACTAATCCGCCGCCGCCAATATATCCTGCAGACATAATCCCCCCTGCTACAAAGCACATTGCAACGGTATACATCAAAACATTAGTCGAATTTCCCAAAACGATGTATCCAATACCAGATATAACAATACAGATACCCGAGCTCAATCTTGCGCCGATTTTATGGTTTACTTGTCCCATGATGATAAAGAACAGTACGCCGACTAATCCGGCAATTGTATTTGTATTCAACAAATCTGCCCTTGCTACGCCCATTTTCTCGGCTAATGCAGGCACCGTGATATTAGAACCGTCATTACACATGCCTACATAAAACCAAAACATCAGCAATCCATAAATTATGGTCACCCATCCAACTCCGAAATGAAACAATGAATTTTTATTTCCATTATCTTTAGAATTTGTTTTACTCATAAAATTCCTCCTTCTTTGTTTGCGATTCATTACGATCTTTTGTTTGTCTTATATAAAAGCAATCTTCGTGCCAAGCTGCGCATAATCATATTTTTGTTTTTATTTACAAAAAATACATAAAAAACTATATGCAATCAACAATTTAAATTAAAATAGTCCCTGCATTTTTACATTTACCATTGATAACATTTCAAATAACAGTACAATAGTATTGAACAACTGCTCAATTTGATTTTATTTTTGATGATAAAGGAGTTGGAATGGAAAAAATAAGAATCACAAAAGAAGAATTACAGCGACCTGGCCCTTTTCTTAAGGGAATCATGGAGTTAGCCTTTGACGAATCATGTATTATGGACAAAAACGGATATATATTGCACTGCTCTGATAGCTCACCGTTGATATGGAATCGGCCCAATGAAGAAAGCATAGGAATGCATATTTCAGAATTGGATTCAGCCTCACCTTATCCCCAGTTATTAGAAACAGGTGAAGCCGTTCTCGGAAAAATACATATTATAAACGGAATGTCCTGTATCACACATATGATTCCCTTGTTTGATTATAAAGACGAAATCATCGGAGCATTTGGCGTCATTATTTTCCGTGGAACAGAAAAAATAAAAAAGTTGATGAGAGATAATTCTTTTGACTTTGATTCAAAGTCAAAAGACCTCTATAATCAATTGGCTAAAGCAGAGTCCTATTACACTTTAGCAGATTTTATCGGCAATTCTCCCGCTGTACAGGATATGATTATTTTTGCAAAAAAGGTTGCCGTTAAAAATTACCCTGTGTTAATCAGAGGGGAAACGGGCTGTGGAAAAGAAATCATATCCAACGGTATTCATGCGGAAAGTCATTTAAAAACAAAGGCTCCTTTTATTAAAATAAACTGCACAGCGATTCCTTCAAATCTTTTGGAATCCGAATTGTTTGGATATGAGAAAGGTGCATTTTCAGGTGCCTACTCAACGAAGCTGGGCAAGTTTGAGGTTGCAGGCACAGGAACTATTTTGCTAGACGAAATAGGAAGTTTAGATTCAGCATTGCAGAGCAAGCTGCTGAGGGTACTCGAAGAAAAAGAATTTGAAAGAGTCGGTGGCAATACTTTGATTCCATTGCGTGCACGTATTATAGCATGCACAAACAGCAGCTTAGAAAAGAAAATGCAGGAGGGTGAATTTCGGGAAGATTTGTATTATAGACTTAGTATCGCAGAAATCATCATACCCCCTCTAAGAGCACGCAGAGAGGACATCCCCTTACTTATAAATCACTTTATTACAAAAGATGCTTTAGATTTGCGTTGCACACCAGACGCAATGGAACTATTGCAAGAATATAATTGGCCCGGGAATGTCAGACAGTTACGCAACTTTGTCGCTAAAATGGATTTATTAGAAAGAAAAATAATTACCGAAAAGGATGTACGCCAAACGTTAAATATCAACGATTCTCACGAGCGAGAATCAATCAGAGAGTCAGCGTCAATAGATAGAAAAGTTAGTTCTTATGAAAAAAAATTGATTGAGGATGCTTTGCTCCAAAACGATTTAAATATTTCTCGTACAGCTAAGTCACTTAATATAAGTCGTAACACTTTGTATGCCCGCATCCGCAGACTAAATATTCATTTAGAAAAGAGAATCGATCAATAATCAGTATTTTTCAGTAAAAGCACCTAAAAAACTGCCCAAGCCATCGTTTCAATTGGCACAGGCAGTTTTTAAATTTGATAACAGCTATTTTTTTATTCCATACACATAATTTCTAGCATTACCCGAACGTTGGATTTTGCCTTCTTTAACCAAAATATTTAATAATTGGCCGGTGCGAGAAGTTTTTAATGACAGCGCGGTCTCTATCTCGACGCGAGTTGACTCCCCATTTTCGGAAAGGTAATCCAAAATCTCATCCAGCCGTAATGCCGTCTTTGCTCCCGATTTTTGCTCCCGATTTTTGCTCCCACTTTTTCTAATGGCAGCAAAAGAACTGTCCGATCTGGATTGAAGCGCTCCTCCAATTCAGGGCTGTCAAAGTTTTCATTTTTCCAAACCTTGAAAATATTCGGCACGCCGCTTCCTGCACGTTCTCCTACATTAATCAAATTGAACATCTTGATGATGGTCGCATTCCTTGGATCTGAGTTACCGCCTAACAATGCTGACTCTTTGCTGATGCGCAGGCCCCCTGGATTTTCAATGATAATCCTGTCCTGCATTTTTTTGATGACAATGCCCATGCGGTCGTAATAGCAGGCATGAATTAATGCATTTGCCAGCGCTTCTCGCAGTGCCTTGTGTACTGGCGTATCGTCCACACGATCTGTTCCATTTTCAATTCTAAATGGAACTTTAATATCCTGGACGATTTTGTTATAGACCTTGAAATAAAAGTCAAAAATATTACCAGACCATTCGCCAGAGGTAGATACAATTCGATCCGTCCATCTGGTGGATTCATCCAGCTTTTCCTGATAGTCTAAGAAATAATCAGGAAACACTTTTACGATTTCGAATTCATATCCGAACATCAGCAACCCTGCCGCAGTGGGATAAAGAGTCTTTCTATCTCTTCCTTTGGCGATGCCGCCAATTCGATACAGAAAACTTTTATCGTCCAATTCTTCCCACACATGCCCTGGTTTTTGATGTGCCATACGGTTTCGATAGCGCTTCAAGCATTCGAAATCTAAGGCATCTAAATCCATCTCTTCTAACACCAGCATATCCTGCGATACATCAGACTGATCTCTGAGCATGTTTTTGATTTCGGACTCAGTGCAGTGATAATCCCCATCATGATTTCTTCTGTAAGTACCACTCAAAATATTATTGTTGATATAGATAGGTTTTTGATTCCTATCTGCTCTCGGCACTTTGATGGCAATCCCAATGAGACCGTCCTTTTCAAAGGATGTGACATCCTCATCTTTGATCAAATTCAAGCTCACTTTCTGTGCATTGTGAATCGTGTTCCAAAAATCTTTTTCGATTAAATCTGGCCTGTCTATCCCGGTAATTTGAAAATGACCATCCTCTTGCTCTGTAATCCCCAGTAAAATTACACCGCCAAGAGTGTTTGCAAAGGATGAATAAGTTTCCCACAAACTCTTTGGCAGACCTTTCGCTGCTTTTTTTACTTCTAGTCGATTGCCTTCTCTATATATACTTAAGTCTTCTAAGTTAATCATAACATCTCACCTATTTCAATTAATTTAATCATCATCTACACTTTCAGTATACCACATTTAAGAAGATTCTTTCCAGATATTATCAGACCATTCTCCACAAAGGTTTTCATAGAATGAATGTCAACCACCTCCATATTGTCCAAAACACGCTTTCGTGTTAAAATGTAACAATCATAAGGGATGGGCAGCGCCCACGATAAGGAAGGGGAACCATGAAAGAAAAAATTTTGATTGTAGACGACGAAAAAGAAATAGCTGATCTGATTGAAGTGTATTTGAAAAACGACGGCTATGAAGTATATAAATTTTATGGCGGCAGCGAAGCCCTCGCATGCATCGCTGAAAATGACGTGGATATGGCAGTGTTGGATGTGATGTTACCAGACATCGACGGCTTCAAAATTCTGCAGAGAATCAGGGAGAAATACTTTTTTCCAGTCATCATGCTCACTGCAAAGGTCGAGGATATGGACAAGATCATGGGCCTGACACTAGGTGCCGACGACTATATCACAAAACCTTTTAATCCTTTGGAACTGATGGCTCGTGTCAAGACGCAGCTGCGCCGCTACAAGAATTACAATCAGGTCAATCACAATGAATCGCAAATATACGATATAAGAGGACTCATCATCAGCAAAGACACGCATTCCTGCTCCCTCTACGGTCAGGAATTGAATCTGACGCCCCTGGAGTTCTCCATTCTCTGGTATCTCTGCGACCATAAGGGCAAGGTCGTCTCCTCCGAAGAACTGTTCGAAGAGGTTTGGGGAGAAAAATACCTGGAGAACAGCAACAATACGGTTATGGCGCACATCGGCCGCCTGCGCGAAAAGCTGAAAGAGCCTGCCAAACATCCGAAATTCATCAAAACCGTATGGGGAGTGGGGTACAAAATTGAAGACTGAGAAATCATTATCAAAGCGGCTTTCACGGCAGCTGATGCTGCGCATGATCATCGCTCTAATTATATATACCTTTATCGGAATTGTCGGATACCTTGCCGCAATCCTCCTCTTCGGCCTCTTCACCTGGCAGGCAGAAAATCCTATCTACCAGCTAGCCAATTGGGCACAATTACGGCAGCAGTGGTTTGCACTCCTCTACTTCGGTGTGGGGTACTTTCTGATTATCCGCCATTACTGGAGCCAGCCCTTTCGCTACTTTCAGGAAGTAGTCGATGCGACAAAGTCTGTTGCCAGCCAGGATGACAATCTGGTCACTTTGCCGCCACAGCTTTCGGAGTTGGAAGGTGAACTGAACCAGATCAAAATGACCGCACTCAACAACCAACGGGCTGCGAGAGAAGCGGAACAGAGGAAGAACGATCTGGTCACATACCTGGCTCATGACTTAAAAACACCAATTACATCGGTAATAGGCTATTTGACTTTGCTTCACGATGAGCAGCAGATTTCAGAAGAGATGCGCCAGCGTTATCTCGCCATCGCCTTGGACAAGGCAGAACGGCTGGATGACTTGATCAACGAGTTTTTCGAAATCACCAGATTCAATCTTTCACATATCTCCCTTGAAAAGAAACAGATCAATCTGTCTCTGATGTTGGATCAGCTCCTCTACGAATTTCAGCCGATGCTGAAAGGAAAGCAGCTGGAATGCCAGCTCAACGTCCCGGAGGGGATTATGATGCGCTGTGATCCGGACAAGCTGCAGCGCGTGTTCGATAATCTGCTGCGAAACGCCGTCAACTACAGTTTTGAAAATTCTTCTATCAGAATCACGGCAAAAACTGGCATCAACAACGTCCTGCTGACCTTCGAAAATGATGGCGATACGATATCACAAGAAAAGCTTTCCAGAATCTTTGAACAGTTCTACCGGCTGGATACGTCACGTTCTTCTGGCAGCGGCGGTGCCGGTTTAGGTCTTGCCATCGCGAAAGAAATCGTTGAACTTCACGGCGGAACCATCCGCGCTTTCAGCGAAAATGACATCATTCGCTTCGATGTTTCCCTCCCACTGTCATAGGATAAAAAGGAGTGCATGTGTCCTGCATCAGATCTGCCTTCGTCAGCTTTCCTATGCCATAGGAAAATCGTAAGAATTTACTCAGAAAATAGTCACAATTTCATAGGTCTAATGATAAGAACAAAATCCACGATCTTGGTAAGATATAGACGTACCGAGATCGTGGATTTTTTTAAGGGAGGAATGAAATGGCGAGAAAAAGAATGACTGAAAAGTTTCCCTGGCTTCTGCCAATCAGACAAGGGCAGAGAAAGCTGTTTTTTTACGCAGGGATGTATCTAGATCGAAACAAATATGCGCAGACGCAGAAGAGCAAGCATCTGCCCTATGAAATATTTAAAACCAGTTCATTAATGCTGAACCAAAACAGCGGTTTTGATATGAAATATCAATTCAATAAGGTGCACAACCTGAAACTGGCTGCCAAGAAAATTGACGGGCTGCTGATAAGGCCCGGCGAAGTATTTTCATTTTGTTACGCGACCAGAAAAGCAGATCAGGCCGAACCCTATCGAGACGGTCTCAGCCTGGTCAACGGTGAAATCGCCGGTGAATACGGCGGCGGTCTGTGTCAGTTCAGCAACTTGCTCTACTGGATGTTTCTGCACACGCAATTGACGGTGATCGAACGGCACGGCCATGAAGTCGAAGCCATCCCGCCTGCAGAAGCAGATTATCTGGCTGGCGTAGACGCAACAGTCGCAGAAGGATGGCTGGATCTGAAGGTAAAAAACAATACGGCTCACACCTACCAGATTATCATCGATTTTGATGCCAAAAACATAAATGGAACGATTTTGGCCGATAGTAAAAAATGTTTTGATTACGAAATCTACAACCAAACGCTGCGCTACGTGAGAGAGGGCGATAAAATTATCGAGAAATCTGTGGTCAACCGCAGACGCACTAGCCGTTTTACAGGACAGACAGAGGATGAAAAGCTGTACGACAACACTTGCATGATCGACTATCCGCTGCCTGCCAATATAGAGATTACAGAAGAGGTTTAATCATATGAAAAAGAATGTTTTAGTTTTATTTGGAGGCTGCTCTCCAGAATATCCAATTTCGCTGAAGTCGGCTTACGGCATATTAACGCACATCAACGCAGATAAATATAACGTGCTGCCCATGGGCATCACCAGAGATGGCAGATGGCTGCGTTATCATGGAGATTACGAAGAAATTCTCAATGACACATGGCAGCAAAACCACCGGCAGTGCACACCGGCTTTTCTCTCGCCTGATCGTTCAGTTCACGGTATCGGTGAAGTGAAAGAAAATGGCCTCTCCTTTACCTATGTGGATGCCGTCTTTCCTGTTCTGCACGGGAAAAACGGAGAGGACGGCAGTGTACAGGGATTGGTCGATCTGGCTGGAATCCCGACGATCGGCTGCGGAACCCTTTCCTCCGCCCTCTGCATGGATAAGTACCGCGCCCATCAAATCGTCAGTCTGGCGGGAATAAAAGTACCAAAGGCGGCCTTCTTCAATCACAAGCCAACAGCAGAAGAATTATATGAGGAATCAAAGGCTCTGGCCTATCCGCTCTTTGTAAAACCTCTGCGAGCCGGTTCCTCCTTTGGCATCAGCAAAATCGCCGAAAAAACCCAATTGGTCGAGGCTGTTGATTTGGCATTTCAATATGATAGCGAAATCATCATAGAGGAGAGCATCGAGGGGTTTGAGGTAGGCTGCGCCGTTCTAGGCAATGACCAGCTGACCCTGGGCCGGGTAGACGAAATCGAACTCTCTCATGGCTTTTTCGATTACACAGAGAAATACACGCAGAAGACAGCAAAAATCCACATGCCCGCCCGCATCGATGAAGCCACTGAAGCACGAGTTCGAGAGGCTGCCGCAAAGATTTACAAAGCTTTGGCATGCAGCGGTTTTGCCCGGGTTGATATGTTCCTGACACCGGCAGGGGAAATCGTCTTTAATGAAGTAAACACCATCCCGGGATGTACGGACTGCAGCCGCTTCCCGAGCATGCTGCGCGGAATCGGTATGGATTATGCAACAGTCGTAGAAACATTAATCAGTTTGGAGATATCATAATGAGAACGATTAAATTTTCAAAAGGGGATAAATATAAAGGGAATTTGATTTTGGTCAACGGGCTTTGGCCTCTTCAGGATGAGGAGGCACCGCCCTGTGTGCCGATTTTGGATACATTCCCGCAAGTTCTTCTCCACATCAAGGCCTCCGCCTGCCTGCGTCAGATTCTAAAGACGGTCAATGGGTTAGACCGCATCATCCCGGTCAGCGGTTACCGCCCTCTGTCCGAGCAAGAAGAAATCTATCGGGACTCCCTGGCAGAGAACGGAGCAGAATTTACAGGCAAGTTCGTCGCAAAGCCAGGCTGCAGCGAACATCAAAGCGGCCTGGCCATCGATCTGGGACAGAAGGCTGACTACATCGATTTCCTCTGTCCTGATTTTCCCGACAAAGGTGTCTGTGGCGATTTCCGTCGTCTTGCCTCAAAATACGGCTTTATACAGCGCTACACCGAAGAGAAGGAGGAGATTACCCATATCGCCTGTGAGCCTTGGCATTTCAGATATGTGGGGTATCCGCACTCCGAAATTATGGAAAGCCTGGGACTCTGTCTTGAAGAATATATGGAGTATATCAAACGTTTCTCTACCGACGACAGCCTTTTAAAAGTGCAGTGCGGGAGGCGGCAGATTGAAATTGCTTACGTGCCCGAAGCACAGTCAGAAATCCAGGTAGCAGATGAGGCCATCACTGAGATTTCCGGCAACAACGTCGACGGCTGCATCGTCACTCTTTGGAACCGCTGTCTGTATTGATGATATATTTCAAATCTCTTAAATAGCCCTCTAAATTTAATCCCATAATACGCTCCTAACTTTTACCTTTCTCTTTTATACACAAATTTCACCGTAACTGCAAATTTATATAAGCAATACAGAAATTTAGGTCAATTCACCATATTTTTCACAGAAAAAGAAAGATTATATGTTATACTTATTTTATAGCAATACACTATCACAATAATATATTACATCATTGCTGTAATATTGAGAAGGTAAACTTTTAAAATTATAATATAAGGAGGGAAAGATGAACAGAGATTTGAACGAAGTCAGCAGCTTGCAGAGCCAGAACAGCGAAGCAACAGCGGATATCTATTTTAGAAATACCTATACCATTGTATCCACCGTCGCCTATCTGCTAGGCGTACCAGAGAAGATTTTTCAGAACGAGTTCGGTTCGCCGAGACCAGAGATTTATGAGAGATTAGAAAAAGAAAAAAGTGCTCGCATCATACGCAACCTATGTATGCTGAGAACGGCCATAGAGAGAAATTTTGGATATATCAATGAAAAAATGACCTTTGAATATAAAGGACTCATGTCCATGCCAGAACTGATTCCTATTGATGCAATCACAGAATTGGAAAGAGATCATATCAGCATAGTAAAAACGCATTCAAAGCTCGTACATTATGTCATAGACATCAACCGCCTTATCATGGATAGGATTAACAACTGTAAAGACTTTTTCCCTATGTGGCTCAAATGGCAGTATTTGAGAGAAATCTTCATCATGCCCAATGGTCTGACAGAAGAAGGCACCAAGGATGCTGCTAACGTTTATTACATGAACAAGAATTATTACCCTTATCGCATGTACATGAACTGGCCGCCGTCAGATCAGGGGAATATACTCTACAACGATAAAAAATTTGTAACATTATTATACGAATGGAATTTTGATAAATTTGAGGATTTCAGCAAAGTATCCGATGCTGGCAGTCGTACAAAAGGCAATATCTATCAATTTCTCGAGGACAGCGACCGCACCGTGGTCGTCGTCGACTGTGAAAATTCAGATCCATATAAGTTGTGTGCCGTGTTTAATCATTTGGAATCAGCCATGCTGGAAAAAATCGCCCGCATTGTGCTCTTCGATGATGTACATACCACTGACGCTTGGACGATCTTAGAGCAATATGTTCACGTTCCCATTGAGCACATCGTCATTGAACGCATCAAACAGAACAAGTCTCTAGTGGATATCCGTCTCACCGCCGATGCCTGCAAAGAATTCTACCAAAACAAGACAGATTCCTTCGTCATCGTCTCCAGCGACTCTGATTACTGGGGTTTAATCTCCGCTCTGCCAGACGCCCATTTTCTCGTCATGATTGAACGGGAAAAATGCGGTCCGGACATGAAAACAGCTCTGGCAACGTCAGGTATTTTCTATTGTTTTCTCGATGATTTCTACTCTGGTGACAACCAGGATATCATCGTCAACGCACTGATCAGGGAGACGAGAAAATACCTGGACTTTACCGTAAAGTTCAATGTGCAGGACCTGATGAATCACATCCTGCAAGCTACCAGAGTAACCCTCTCCGACGAAGAGAAGAAACAATTTTTCGATAAATACCTGAAGTCTATGCGGCTTGTCATCGATGACAACGGAGAGGTCCGCGTGGAACTGAATTCCTGGAAATAAAGCTGTGCAATGATAAAAGGAGCCGGAAGGCTCCTTTATTTTAATGCTTCTTCATAAACGGCCTGTACCTTTTCTAAAGTCGGTACTCCTTCGTGCATCTTCTTTCCATCCACATAATAGGTCGGCACGTAATAGTAGTCCAACGTATCAGCTAAAGCGCTTTCCCGCTCTTCATCAGCAATACGCACCTCCACAGCCTTGTATTCCGGATGTGCCTCCTGCAGCTGGTCCATCATTTTCAAGGCCTGCTGGCAATAAGGGCAGCTTTCCAGTATCATCATCAAAACTTTCTTCATGAGAATTTCCTCCTGCGTTGTAATAGATATATGATACCCCGGACAAGCCAAAGTAAACGCTGCCCAGGCCTCTAAGCTCTCTCAATAGCCAATCTGTAGATTTCACGCGCTTTGTAAAGGTCATCAATCAAAATATACTCGTCAGGCTGGTGTTCCGTACATTCCCTGCCTGGGAATACCGGTCCGAAAGCGACGATATTGTCCATGGCTCTGGCATAAGTGCCGCCGCCCATGACCATTGGCTCGCTGTCATCACCTGTGACCTCACGATAAGCCGCCAACAGTCCCTGGATAAACTCGCTGTCCTTGTCCAAGAAGACAGAGCGCTCCCCGCCTGCCACATGGACCGCTACCCCATACGGCTCCGCGCGTTCTCTAATGCGTGTCTCCACTTCTTCTGCCGTAAAACTGATCGGATAACGGATATCCAAAGCCAGGTAGACCCACTCCGCATCCGCTTTGATCACACCAGGATTGATGGTTATTTCTCCGCTCTGTTCATCGGACAGTTTGCAGTTCAGCAAAGAGCCGTCGTAAGTGAGACCGATGGTCTCGTTGTAAAAGTCCGCAAACTTGCCGTGAAGTTCCTTTATCACAAGACCGATAGCGTTTTCACCCAGCCAAGGCATACTGCCATGGGCCGACTTTCCCTCTCTCATCAAAGCGTGCTCCATGCCATCCTCATCTAAATAGACAGCCTCGCATTTACCGGCCACCATGTTGGGTGCTTCACCACCTTCCACTGATACGAGACCGGATTGATCTTTTGGCATCCGCAGTACCAGGTCCAGAATCCCTTTTTCTGCGTAGATCAGTGGGAAGTCAGCGTCAGGCGTAAATCCGAAGTCCGGCAGTTCCTCATGGGTCTTATAATATTCCATGTCCTTCCACTCGCCCGTCTCCTCGGAGCAGCCGAAGATGATCCGCACCCGCTTGCCCAGAGGTTTTCCGCTGTCTGCAAGTTCCTTCATCGCATAGATCGCAGCAATGGCAGGACCTTTATCGTCGATAACTCCTCGCCCATAAATACGATCTCCTTTGATCGTGGTGTCAAAGGGTTCCACCGTCCAGCCAGGGCCGGCCGGCACCACGTCCAGATGCACCAGAATACCCATCAGCTTGTCTCCTTCACCGATTTCGGCATAACCCATGTAGTTTTCACATCTCTTGGTGCGGAAGCCTAATTTACTGCATAGTTCTAAGCAGTATTCCAACGCAAAATGGGGTCCCTTGCCAAAGGGCAGCGGGCCTTCGGGCTGTCCGCTGACACTCTCAATGGAGACAAGGCCTTTCAGATCCTGCAGCATGTTGTCTTCTTTGATATAAGCCATATTTCACCTCTATTTTTTATTAAAAGGGATATACGGAACCTCCAGTCCAAAGTGTTTTGGACCAAAACACGCAAGTCCTGCCTCTGTGGTCCAGATTTCCGGGGCCGGCAGCGCAAAGATGTTCAGTTCCATACCCTCTTCAAAGTTTGGCGTCGTCAGCGGCTTGCCGTCTTTATCTACCATGCAGATCAAATCGGGAACCACCACGTCCACCTCGTCATTCCTATATGATATAATATTTTCGTTTTTAAAGCAAATTTTATACGCTTCGCCTTCGTAATCGTCTTTTCCGTTGAGATAGATTTCCCCATAGTTAAAGCCATCTCTCTGTTCCCAAGGCGTTTTTTCTACATTTCCCTTGAACAAGAATTTACCTTCCATGTTCTCCGTGATGGCTTTCGCTACTTTTTCACCGCTTTTGCCTGCTTCACGTTCTTCCCTCAGAATTTCTCCGATTTTCATCGCATAGCTGATGGCGCCAGGAATGATGGACTCTTTATAGTCTTTTCCTTTCATCGGATGATCCGCCACGCCTACCATGGAATTGCTCACTACAGCGATCGCTCTTGTAATTTCCTCTGCTCTGAAGTCGTCCACTGCGTCTTTCAGGATTACCACATCACCGTAGTCGGTGGCTACAGCCATAGGTGTAATCGGCTTGTTCTTTACAAAATAAGTGGAATGCTGCAATTCCGGCACCGATCTTCCCGCCGGGTCTGCGTCCATCAGCGGCAGCTCCAGCTGGCATGCCGTATGTAAAGCTTCTGCAGTGTTGGAGCCGCCCAGTTCTGTGGAAGATACAGCAAAGAACTTCTCGCCGAAGTGCTCCTCCAAGCTTCTGAAGGCCAATATGGATGCCGGATATCCCAGGTGCGGAAGTCTCTTGTACTTTTCATCCTCTTCTGCATCTAAGGCTGGCGGTGCACCGCAGCCGTAAGGTGTAGCGATGTAAGCGTTGTCCGGCAGCTCGTCCAGATCTGCAAGCCGCAGCTGTCTGCCCTCTTGAAAATCCTGCTCCATCATGGCAAGGCCCTCTTCCAGATTTCCGCCGCCCCCTGTACCTAGAACGGTGCAGCCGTAAAGAATATCGATAATGTTTTGTTTTGTCAATGTTTTCATGATGCTCTCTCCTTATTCAATCTGCCGCCAGTTTCTCTCGACTGAGACGGCACAAATTTTTCAACGATCAGATAAATGACGAAGCCCGATAAAATCCCCAAATACTCGATTTTAAACAGGTAAGCGATTATTGCGCCCAAGGCCCAGGAGGCCACTCCCGTCCAGTTAAATCCTTGAACAGGATGCCAGTTTTCAGCTTTCCCTTTGCCGACGATCCAGTAGTCCGCCATCATGACGCCGCCCACAGGACAGACCAGGAAGGACAAAAAGCTGAGGAAGCCTTCAATATGGTTAAGGATTCCCACGGCACCGAGAACGGTTCCCACCAGTCCTGCGATGATGGTGACTTCCCGTCTTCTGTGGTCAGATACACCAAGAGCCATGACAATATCCAGTCCCGCGCTGTAAGCGTTGGTAGAATTTGTCGTCCAGGTAGACAGGATCAGCGATAACACTCCGAAAACCGGAATCCCCACAGCGATGAGTACCATGCTGATATCATAATTGTCGGCGATTTTGGTCAGCAGTACGCCCAGAACCAGGGTAATGACACCCATAGGGAAAACACCCCAGACGACGGATTTGATGGTATCCTTTCTCGATTTCTGAAATCTGGTGATATCAGCAGCAGTGATGGTACCCACTGCATAGAAGTTAAAGGACAACCCTACTCCGCCCAAGAAACTCATGGTCTGGGTCACCTCTTTACCCATGCCGGACATGCCGTATTCTCTGATTGCCAGGTAGGTGCCCAAAGCCATGACCACGATCAGAAACGGAATGGACACATAGTCCAGTTTTTCCAGAGCACTCATGCCGAATACAGCTGTCAGCAGCATGATGAGTCCCCACAAAATGCTGGATACGACCAGCGGAACCTGGACGCCCACGTACTCACTCATAAAATTAGTAAAGGCCTCCCCGCAGACGCCATTCTGAATGCCAAACCAGCCGATCAGGTTGATGGCAAAAATCAAGCTGACAATGTATCTGCCGCCTTTGTCGCCAAAAGTGGACTTTGTCAGAGTACACGAAGCCATTCCCAGGTCGCAGCCCATCATACCCAGAATGGACATGACCACGACCACGATCACATATCCTAGCGTACCAGAAATAATTGCAGGCCATACGGGCATAGCTTCGGCCAATAATGCGCCCTCGAGAAACGAGGGAACGCAGACACAGATTCCGGCCTGTACGAAAGCCATAGAAATCCAGTTTTTCCGCTCATCTTTTCCTATGGGCGTCAATGCATTCGCTTCTGCATTGTTTTTCTTTTCCATTTTTACCTCCTTCATCACTGCAGCGGTTACTTTTTAAATTTTCTGTATTTTACCACTGTCCCCTTTCTCTTGTCATTCGTCATATCATCAAAATACGACCTTATACTTTGTGCATCTGCACATCGACCTCTTGTTTTCACAGCGGGGCTGTGTTACCATAATAGCAGAAAATCAGAAAAGGAGAAATAGATGAGTGTTACGATCAAAGACTGTCTGCAGCTGCCCTCCCTATCTTTAGGCAGTGTCATTGCAGGCGAAAAAGGAATAGACAGCATTGTCAATACAGTTTCCGTCGTTGAATTCGATACACCAGGAGACAGTTATTCCATCTCTAACGAGCTTCTGTTGTCTGCCCTTTACTCTATCAAAGATGATGTTGATGCACAATGCAGAGCTTTGGAAGAATACAAAAAATGCGGAGAAGTAGGATTGGTTTTGTTCTACGCAGACCGCATTTTGGAGAGAATTGACGATAAATTAATAGAGACGGCGAATAGGCTCAATTTTCCCATTATCGTCCTACCTGGGGCTGATATGGGTCTGCGATACAGCGATGTCATCAGTGAAGTGATGGAGGCGGTTTTTATGGACAAGAAAACCCGGAATTTTTTTGTCGATAACACACTGGAACGGTTGTCCCAGCTCTCACCCTCCAAACGCACCATAAACAGCCCCTTGGCGCTGGCCTCTGACTATGCAAAAGCGTCCTTTTTTCTCTGTGATGGAGAAGATAACCTGATCGGCTGCTCCTACTGGCCGAAGACTAACGCCGTCAGCTTTTCAGAAGTCTTATGTATGTTCAGCGGCAAAGCGGACAAATACACAACCCTAGAGAGAGACGGGCAGCTCTATCGCTATTACAAGCATCCTTTCACCAACAAAGACGGTGCCCGCCTGTTCCTGCTGGCTGTCAGCAAAAACAACCGACTGACTTCCGCCATCATGGAACAAGTTGTGGAAATCATTCAGCTGTTTGCCGCCGTCTGGAATTACAACCTGAATCTGACAGCAAAGGAGTCCTTGATCCCTGCTTTGATTGAAGGTGACCTGGATCTGGCCGAACATATCTGCCAGGATCATCTGATCAGTCTATCCGAATACGATGCCTTTGCCATTTTAAGTCTGAATAAGGACGCTGCAGAAAAGACGAGCAACGAGCGGTTTATTAAAAATCTCCGTGAACGATTCTACGATATTGCCAAAAGCGCCATCATCGATTCTTTTGCCAATTACATCATTTTTCTCTTTTCCTACAGTAACAATCTGGCAAAGGATCATATTCTTCTCGACGAAGTGGTGACGGAAATCAATCGCTTTGAAGCGGTGCAAAATTATGCGCTTTTTTCTAATATCGGGTCGGCATCCCAAGTGCGGCATCTGTATATCAGTTATACGGAACACATCGAGACAGCGATGAAAATCTATCCCCGCAAATCCTTTTTCAACAAAAGCGAAATCGACTTTGCAGGAAAATGCCGGGCTGTTATCAGTTCGCTAGATGGTGAAACAGAAAAATACCTGCAGATGCTCTCACCACTGATTGGTGAAACTGATGAGGAGCTCCTGCTGACCCTGACGACCTATTTTCTAGATGCTGACGCAGAAGTAAAAAAGACGGCGGAACTCCTGTACGTGCACCGAAATACCATTCAGTACAGGCTGGCAAGAATTAAAAATTTGATCAACATGGATTTTGGCAAATTTCCCATGTCCTTCGATATTTATATGGCTGTCGCCCTAGAGCGCGTTCTTGCAATGTAAACAGTAAAAATGGCGGGGAACCTTTTGGTTCCCCGCCGTCATCGTCTCCTCCTTCTAATGGGAGGTTTTCTTTATTTGTTTCTTCATGATTTCTTTTACTTTTGACTTTAAAATGATCTTATCTTTTTTATCTTTCTTTCCCACCAGACATAACTGGGGAAAAATCACACACCACCAGTTGTGGCCGTCACCCCTGCCCAATGTGATTTTCAGAGCCTCGTAATTCCCCGCCGGCAGTGTCAGATCCTCGTAGCTTTTCTGCGGGATAAAGCTCACTTTTAGCTTTGCCCTGGCCGGATAATCGTAGCCGTTCTCTTTGATAATCTTTTCGGAAATCTGTTCAATCTCGTCAATATTGTCATTGATATACTGGCGCGCATCGTCGATGTTCTCCTGCCCGTCCATAAATTCAAGGATTCCATCTCTCACTTTCAATTTCAGCTCCTGATCTTCTTTCGAATCGCTGTTGGCGATGACGTGTAAGCGGATCATCCCCGGATGATCATTTGGTGTATGATTTATGTAATAAGTTCCCGTGGCTGCCACCAGCAGAAAAAAAATGAGCCAAACAATGATTTCTCTCTGTAGTAATGTCACTCTCATAAAAAATTCCTGTCCTTTCTGAAACAAGTATGGACAGGAATTCAGGATATATACATTTTTCACAAAAATTATTTAGTACGAAGTCGGACTAGTTTGTTTTTGCCATCTTACAGGAATGCTACTTGACAATCAGCAGCCGCTGCCCGCATTCCGGCTCATCTTCCAGATTGTTTGCCGTTCTGATATGATCTTCTGTGGTGCGGTAGCGTTTTGCCAGTTCCCACAGAGTTTCACCTTGCTTCATGGTGACGATGACCATCGGATACTCTTTTTCTTTCGGTTTGTCGACAAAATGCGGTTTCTCCAGAAGGACGACTTCGCCTTCGTCATAGGTCTCCACGCCCAGCATGATGGTACAATTGATCTCGATCTGCTTCTCGTTGATCAGTTCCACCCAGGCGGATTTGATGAGAGGCCTGCAGCAGGCTTTCTGGCCTGTAACAGCTTTTTCCATATCTACGGAACCTCTAAAGTCAGGCACGATTCTCGCCGCCTTGAAGCAATCGTCCTGATCCTTCCATAAGGCACAGCAGGAAGCGGCTCCTGTCACGATGACCTTGCCTCTTTCGCAGACACATTCGCAATCCAAAATTTTGGCGTTACAGTAAACAGCTTCTGACGCCTTTGCTCCTTCTGGCAAGTTGACAATCTCTCTGATGGAAGCCTCCGACATGGCCGCATCGGAGATGTTGGAAACCTTCTTTGTTGAAAACTCGTAGGCAAAGTTCTTTTCTCGGTGATAGGCGTCGATAATCATATCTCTGCGTCTGCTCTCATAGAGTTCTACCCGGGTCTGCACGTCTCCTTTGATACGGAAGTGTATTTCATCAGGGTTCTCTTCATCGTGTTCGATGACCACCGCCAAATCTTTGCTGTTAAAAAAGGTCTTTACAGAATTCCAGTTTTTACCCCTATGCTCTTTCTCAATAGGCACGAACTGGGTGAACTCAATTCTCTGATTATGTTGGCAGATAACGGACCGCGGTTCTTCTTCCGATGGATCTGCCGCAGAATACAAGAGGCTGCAGAATACAAAGCCATTGATGACCACCTTTTCGGTCGTCACCTGACGATAGTTTTCTGTAATCATAAAATCCTGTTTTAATATGTATTCCGGTTTGGAATTGGTGTCTTTCCCCTTAAAGGTTTCGTCAATGGAAACTTCGTCTTTCTTGATCAGCTCCAGACAGGTCAGAGAGGTCTCCGCCCTTTTCATTTCCAGCTGTTCATCTCTCAGTCCATCAAAAAACTGAAATTCCCTCTCGCAGAACAGCTGTCCGGAAAATTCTAAGGTGATCTTGACGCGGAATTTCCGCTCGTTGATAATCATGTATTCCAGAGCTTTTACCCTGCAGGCAAACACACCTTCTGCCTGATCCAGCGGGTTGAGACTCCACTGATATTTATACGGCACCTTTGATGTAATCGCTACCGGCTCCTTGTCATCAGATTCTGAATCATAGATGGTCTGAATGGTAATCGCTCCTGTAATATTGAGCAAGTCATCTGTCTTGGGAGATACTTTTTTCTCTGCTGGCATGATATCGCACGCTGCATCCATCAAAAGTATTTCCCTCATATCCGGTTTCGTGTCCGGCACCAGTATATCCTCTTCAAACTGGTAGCTTACGGTCTGTTCCTCCGCCGGATAAACAATTTTCTCTGTATTGTAAATAGCTTCTGCCTCGATGGTCTTGGGTGCTCTGGCTGGCTGCAGGGCGTACTCAGGTATATCGTTCTCGTATGTCATGGCTCTTCTCCCTTCAAAGTTGTTCCTGTTAAAAGGTATGCACAAAGAAGTATGAATAGAACAATCGAGGTGAGATTAATGAAAAACTATTGTTCGAAAAATATTCTTGAATCGAAAACCCAAATAGCTGCGTATTTTCGATTTAAAAACTCATTTATGATACATTGTTTTATTATGTAGTAAATATCAATGAATTCGACATTTCGGGAGGTGATTTTATGTTTGATTTTGGTCAGCGCCTGAGGGAACTCCGTGAGCAGCGCCATCTTTCCCAAGAAGCCATGGGCAAAATTGTCGGCCGCAGCAAACCAGTCATCAGCAGTTATGAAAACAATTTAAAAGAGCCACCATTGGAAGTCTTAAAAAATATAGCAGGGTTTTATAATGTATCTCTGGACTACCTGGTAGGTTTCGAGAAAAAAGAGATGGTATCTGTAGAAGGTCTGACAGAATCGCAGAAAGAGATCATTCATTCGCTGGTATTTGAATTCCACGACCCAAAACAGGCCGCTGTCGGTTTTAGTGAAAGGCAACAGGCAATTATGAGTGAGTTGATGAAAGAGTTTTCGAAGAAGAAGTAAGGCGACAAGGTGCGGGAATCAGCGGAGCCAGTGCCTTTTGTATTATCTATATTTCAATAAAAATAGGTTTGCATTTCTGTTATTTTAAGTCAGTTTTGCAAACCTATTTTATATAATTTATCTGTAAGTATTATTCAAAAAATCTATACAACCTTCAGGAACACCCAGCTCACTTTCAAGTATAGAAACGAGAACAGTTAGCTTTCGCTCTATTTGCTCTGGTGTCCATGTAAAAATACCAGGGTCTAATAGAAAGCAAAAAATAGAAAGAATTGTTTCACTTAATTCGAGCGGATAAGCACAATGGAATACTTTTTCTTCATTCCCTTGCTCTATGATCTGTGCAACAATTGGTGAAAGACTGGTTAGTATTTTAGCCAAAGATTTTTGGTGTATACCTGCATTCTGTGGCTTATGGAGATATGCGTCTAAATCACAAGATATGATAGAACTTCGGTAATGAATATATAAGTGCTTTAATTTTTCAATAGCATTTTTTCCAGTAGCCGAGGCAATTTTTTGACAATCATCAATGATAGTCTGATAAGTTCGTTCTACTAAGGCGTCAAAGACTTCTTCTTTTGACTTAAAATAATAGTACATTCCTCCCTTTGCTATTCCAGCTTTTTTTGCTATATCACTGACGGAACAGCTTTCTCCTTTCTTTTCCGACAGTAATTTCAACATAGTATCCAATATTAGGTCTTTCTTTTCCATAAAATCACCACCTTTTGTAGAAATTATATCACAATTCAATGCACTTGAACAACGGTCAATTTTGTGTTATGATAATGTTGAACATTGGTCAAAAAAATAAAGGAGCGGTAAAAATGGTAGAAGTAATTATCTTTTTAGGGTTGTTAGTCTGTATGTTTATCCTCATAGTGACAGAGATTATATGGGGAATTAGTTGGTTATTAAAGAAACGGAAAAAAACTTTATCTTCAAAAAGTCAGGTGCGTTTAAAAAGAAACACCATTTTGCTAACAGTGACAATTATATTAACGGGAGGTCTTATGGCATATAGTCAAATAACAGCAAGTACACCCGAAATCAAAGATGAAAATGGAAAAGTAATGGAAAACAGCATCGCTAAATTAGAAAGAGTTGATTTAAACGACAGAAGTGAGTGGATAAGTATTCGTGGACAAAACAAAAAAAATCCAGTTCTTCTTTTTTTGGCAGGTGGTCCGGGTGGTTCACAAATGGCGGCAGTTAGGCATGAACTTTCAGAATTGGAGAAGCATTTTGTAGTCGTTGTATGGGAGCAGCCCGGTTCTGGTAAATCATATTCTGTTGGAAACGAAAACTTAACTGTAAATACCTATGTTGAAGATGGATTAGCTTTAACAGAATATCTGCGCAACCAATTCAATCATGAGAAGATATATCTTGTAGGTGAATCTTGGGGAAGTGCTCTGGCAGTATTTCTTGCATCAAAATCACCGAACTATTACCATGCTGTAATCGGAACAGGACAAATGGTTGATTTTATAGAAACCGAAAACTTAGACTATGACAAAGCTATTGAAATTGCAACAGAAAAAGGTGATAAAGATAAAATTAATAAACTAAAGGAGAATGGTCGTCCTCCCTATCATGGTTCTGATGTTACATGGAAAAGTGCTGAACATTTAAACTATTTATCTTCGTATATGAGTAGCAATCCTAAAATTCAAAATAGGGGTTATAATACATTTCGTGATATATTTTCATCTGAATATAGCATAATTGATAAAATTAATTATTTACGAGGTATTGTTACTACATTTAATCATGTATATCCGCAGCTATATGATATAGATTTACGCACAGATTATTCAAAAATCAATGTACCGATTTATTTTTTTCTTGGCAGACATGATATCAATGCCCCCACTTCCTTAGTAGAAGATTATTTGAATGTTTTAGAAGCTCCTCATAAAGAAATTATATGGTTTGAAAATTCTGGTCATAGCCCTTGGATAAATGAAAGCGATAGATTTATCAAGGAATTAATATCTATTTCAAAATAAAAGTATTCTTAACTGATTTCAGTTTTTTTGAAGAAAACCGTAGATTATGTGTTACTAATAAGGGAATTACATATAATCTACGGTTTTGGTTTTGTATATTTATCATATGGTTATAATTATAGCGTCATATCAAAGCTCTTTCGTAAATGGTAAATCAGTAGCAAATTTAACTTAACTTTAAAAGGAAGTATTCCCTTTTATCTTCCCAGTAATCTCCTGCCATGAGGATTGCGCTGTTCTTCCCGGCAGAAAAGCTATTGCTAAGGGGAAGCTTGTACTGCTGTTCCTCTGGCAGTTCTAATTTCTCAACTGTAATCTGATCGCCATCAACGATGGCATAATACTGGTTCTTGTTCTCATCCTCAATCAAGAAATAATCTCCGATCGTCGTCATCCATGGATCTTTCAGCTGGATATCGCGGTCGATGGCCTCGCCATTTTTCAGGTTTATAGCCGTAAGATTTTCCTCCGATCCATTTTGCCAACACAAAAGATACTCATCATTTACATCGTACCTTATGTGACCATCATTCCCATCAAACTTTTGCTCCCACAGGATCTTGTTCCCATCAGTTGCAAAATATTTCACGCTCTTGTCGTTCCATATCCAGATATAACAGATGCCGTCCGCCACTTTCATCAATTCCATTTCGTCTATATCGTCGTATTCAGCAACTGTGACGGTTTTACCATCTTCTAATTTTCGTACACCGCAGTGGTAGCCGTCGCTCCAATCTTCATAAGTATAATAAATTACACCATCTTCAACAATCATGGATTTTTGAGAGTTCATTTCTTCTTCTCCCTGGTCGATTACCGTCTTCTTATCGCCTTCCTGATAAATAACCTGCCAATGATAAGGATACTGATTGCTCTGATCTACCCAATAGCAGGAGTACAGAAGTCCATCTTTGTATGGGACCGCCACTCTACCATAGACATCTTTGTCCATCACATACTCTTTGTCGACGCTTTCGTCAGCAATGTCATATATGACGAACCGGTCTGCCGACGTTCCTACCACAAATTCATCCGCATGCTCTCCCCCTATCCGAAAAATCATCTTCTTGCTGTCACTGTAGGATAATACTTCCTGTTCCTCTCGTTCAGCGTCCAGCTTCAAATTCACATTGATCTTGCTGACTTCAAACTCCGGCGCCTTCACCTGCTCGTCTGAAGAAGTTTTCCCGCACCCGGTCATAAGGGCAGCTGCCAGCACCAGGACCATCACCGCAGCACAATACTTTTTCATTTTTCTCTCCTCTCTGCATCACTGTTCATTACAGTCATAACGCTCTCTGTTAAATACCGATTATCATCACACGCTGCGCGCTGCATTTTTGCCAAAATTATAATTCTGGTTTCAATCTATCAGAAAAAGTATCAATTTTTTAGATTTCCTCATACAATGTTTCCATATCGAAAACTTAATTCAATACATATTCGCACTTTAGGAACATCGTTGTAGTACATTGTTTCCTATATGGGAACTATATTTAAGGAGGTGATTCTATGTTCGATTTTGGACAACGCCTGAGAGAACTCCGTCTGCAGCGCCACCTTTCTCAAGAAGCCATGGGTAAAAAAATTGGACGCAGCAAACCGGTTATCAGCAGCTACGAAAATAATTTAAAGCTGCCAACTTTGGATGTCTTAATAGACATTGCGGCACTGTACAACGTTTCTCTAGACTATCTCGTCGGCTTCGAAAAGAAAGAGATGGTTTCTGTCGAGGGCCTTACAGAATCACAAAAAGGAATTATTCACACACTTTTAGTTGAATTCTATGATCCAAAGCAAGCTGCCGCCGGATTCAGTGAAAGACAGCAGACCATCGTGAGCGCGTTAATGAAAGAATTCTCAAAGAAGAAGTGAAAAAACTAGTAAAAAGCGTGAAGAGAGAATTCTATTTTTCCTTTGCGCTTTTTGTGTAGTGGCGGTCAAAGTCAGGAACTCTCCTGCAGATTAAATACCTGCCCCTTCTCGAAAAGGCCAAAGTCTTCCAATACAGTGATTTGGGTATCTGAATTCACTTTAAATTTTAATTTCTTATCTCTCAACCAGTCAAGGACGAGAATATCGCCGTGGAATAAGCTATGTTCTACGTTATAAGATTTTACCAACGTGCCACACGAATCTATAGAGCACACGCCCCCTTCTTGCAGAACAAAATTGCCTGCATACTCTGACAGCGCACACACACTCATCTCCGCATCACGGCAGGAATATCTGCCTGTCTTTGGAATGACAGATGGCTTTTGATGGGAGCTATAAACAATCAAAGTGCAGCCCGCCACTGCCATAATCACCCCAGCAATCAGTAAAACTTTTAAGTTCTTACTCATAAAATCCCCCCTCTCCAATTAAAACTATTAAACCATGTGCAATCCACTAAAAATAGAATCGGCACAGATGATTCAATGGTTTCTTCCCTGTGACAACGTCGTAAGATTGTGCGTTCATTATACCATGACAATTCCTCTGAAATTAGAATCCAACGTCATGATTCAATGAACGCTTCCTTGCGACAACGTCGTAAGATTGTGCGTTCATTATACCACAACCGGCTTTTCTGTTTGTTAATTTTAAGAATTTTTAAAAAAATCCCCCCTTTATCTTAATACACCACTTTTTTCACTGTTTATTGCAATGCCAGAGAACCAATCCGCCAACTTGTACATATCATTTCTGCGAAACCAAACTAGTCCGATTTCGGACTAGTTTGGTTTTGGCAAAAAGGCATGTGCTCTCCTTGAATCATTAATAAGCACTATAAAACCCGGCATCTCTGCCGGGTCATATCCATCACGTTCTGCTTTCACACACGTTCTCGTATTATTTGTTATGTAGGTTACAGGTGCTTGAAGACATCCTCGCCCTCTCTGACGACGAACTCTTTCAGCTTTTTCACATGGTTGTCAGCAACCAGTCTGGCTGTCTCCGCATCACCGCTGGTGATAGCATCGATGATTTCTCTATGCTCTACCGGCATGTTCTCATATCTTGAAAAATCATCATAATACAGGTAGCGGAATCTCAAAGCCAGTTCCTGTACTGTCTCGCTGAGGTGAATTAAAGTCTTGTTTCCACTGCAGGAAACGATATGTTTATGAAACAGTTCATCGTAATGGATGATCTTTTCTGTGTCGCTATTATTAATCGCTTCGCTGTAACCCTGCGTAATTTTGACCAGATCTTCAATCTGTTCCTCACTCATTCTTTCAGCAGCGAGTGCCGCCGCAAGTCCTTCCAGATCCTCTCTCACTTCCAGCGTATCCAACATGTCCTTTACAGAAATATCAGATGCATAGGCGCCTCTTCTCGGCTCAATTGTGACCAGACCTTCCTTCTCCAGTTTTCTGATCGCCTCTCTGACTGGGGTTCTGCTGACGCCCATTTCATCAGCCAGTTCGACTTCCATCATTCTAGTTCCCGGTGTGATTTTTCCAGTTAAAATCTGCATTTTTAACTGTTCATAGACAATTTCTCTTAATGGTCTGTGGTTCTGTAAATCAAAGTTTAACATATCAATCTCCTATTTTATTTTGTGGTTTTTGTCCAGTAAGCTTCATAACGTTGCTTTCTCAGCATCTCGCAGGCGTTTTTCGCATCAGAGATGCTCTTAAAAATGCCGAATACCGTCGGTCCGCTGCCACTCATCAATACTTTTTCAGCTTCTGCATTCTGTGATAATAATTCTTTCAGCTTCTTTACCTCCGGATATGCCCGAAGAGTATAATTTTCCAAAACATTGATGCAATTGTCATAAATTAGAGCAAAATTTCTATCCATTATGCCTTTGGCCAAAGCATCATTATCCGGACGTTCTTTTATTTTACAACTGTCAATTTCACGATATACCTCCGCAGTAGACACACCCATCGGCGGTTTGGCAATTACCAGCGACTGTTTGACCCCCTTTAGAGGCGTCAGCTCTGTGCCGGTTCCTGTTGCTCTGGCACAGGAAACTGCCATCTTGTCTTTTCGAATGCTCTTCGGCAGACAGAAGTTATAACCAGCCTGACCCATGACGCAGAAAGGAACATCAGAGCCCAGTCTTGCACCCAGACTACATAATTCAGACAAACTCAGTCCCAGTTTCCACAACTGATTCAGTCCGTGAAGCACGGCGGCGCCATTCCCGCTGCCGCCGGCAAGCCCGGCAGCCACCGGAATCCTCTTAAAGATTTCAATTTCCACTCTGCCTCCAGGCACTTTGTCCGCATATAGGGAGGACATCAAAGCCGCCGCTTTGTAGGCCAGATTCCTCTCATCCACCGGCAGATAATAGCGGTTCGTCGATACTTTGATATCGACGTTACCTTTAGGTTTTGCTTGGTCAGGTAAAAATCTGACATTTACATCGTCGTGAAAGGATATCTGATGCATGATCATATCCACAGCATGCATACCGTCTTCCGTAATTCCAGTAACATCGATGGAGAGATTTATCTTTGCAAAAGACAATATCTTTATTTCTTCCATGCGTCCCTCTTTATCCGTAAATTTACGTACAAAATGAGCGGTAGGCCGCTCATTTTGCATTAACTATTTTTTCTTTTTCTTTTTAGCGTTTGCGGCTCTTCTTTTTTCAAGTCTTTCTTCTTCTGCTTTTTTCGCTTCTGCGATGGCTTTTCGGCCTGTTATATAACTGCTTCCGCCAGCAGAAACCGGTTTCGGACCTTTTACTTTGTAGTTGCCATTATCATCTTCTTCATAATCATCGTCGTCCACATCTTTCTGACGAGAGATCTTCTTTGCCTCCTTGGCAGCTTTCTTGGCCATTTCCTTTTCATGAATGGCGATGACTTCATCCACAGATTTGCCCGTTTTCTTTGCCTCTTTATACGGGTTAAACGGTTCTTCTCTTACCTTGCCTTCTTCCTGCTGTTTAGCAGTCTGTTTCTTCATCTGGCGTGAAGTAAAGAAGAACATGCCGCCCATCATGATTACCATCATGATCATGTACACCTTGGTACTCTGGCCCTGGTTCAAAGTAGTAAAAGAAATCTTCTGATCCTCACCCAGGGTATTCCCAGCTTTATCCTGCAGCTTTCCGGAAATAGTCAACGTGTACTCTGTGTTGTCCTTAATATCCTTGGCTGTATTGATCTTGTTCGTGTCCGCCAGTACCATGATCTGTTTCTTGTCTTTTGGGTTATTGTAGAAAACTTTGATGGGAATTTTCTTTCCCTTTGGATCGGTAATGGTAAAGCAATCCTTGTTTACCTTTTCCAATTTCTCACTGTCCATATCGTTGTTGAACCACAGCTTTACGCACATGTTGTCCTTGGTGGTGTTCTTCTGTCCGTCGTCCGGATAGTTATCCACCAGTTCCAGTGACTGCGCGCCAAAACAGACAGAAGCTGTCATTGTTACAATTAGTGCTGCAAGGCATACGATAGCGCCTATTCTTTTCATGTCCTACTCCTCCGATTTGTTGTTTTTCTTTCTATTTCTAAGCTGGGTAAAGAACGCTTTGATCATCTCACTGCATTCCTTTTCCATGATTCCTGTTTCTACATTGATTCTGTGATTCAGCCTGTCATCGCAGACGATATTGAATACTGATCCGCAGGCCCCCGCTTTGGGGTCCATCGCCCCGATATATATGTTGTCTATTCTGGACCAGACCATGGCACCGGCACACATGGTGCACGGTTCTATCGTAACATACAAGCTACAGCCAATCAGTCTCCAGCCTCCCAAATTCTGTGCGGCCTGACGAATGGCCAGCATCTCAGCATGGGCAGTAGGGTCCTTCATGGATTCCGTTAAATTATGACCTCTGCCTACAATTTGTCCATCTTTTTCTATCACAGCCCCGATAGGGATTTCCCCTATGGCGAAAGCTTTTTTTGCTTCCTCCAGGGCTTCTATCATAAACTTATTCATATACCTTTCAATGTTACCACAATTCCATACAGTATTCAACAGTTTTTTGTATTGAATTTTGTGCAACTAAAGCGGAATAATCTCACCACTGACCGTGTCGATTCCCCCAATCCAATATCCAAAGATTTCCTCCTGCAGCTTTTCCGTCAGCTCCGAGAGTTCCTTGAAGAATTTTTCCCCTCCGCGAATAGGCTGCCAAAGAACAAAACATTTCAGCTCACGCAGGGGCTGTTCTCCCTGCAGAAATCTGCCTGGAATGCCGATATAATAGGAAGATTCCCTTTGTCCTACTATGTAGTGCCCGTATTTTTCGACTTGTTCTCTGCAGTTAATCAGTGGAAGCGGGATCTGGCTGCCGCAGCTGACACGATACCACTTTGCTCCTGTTTCATCCATACTTTCTGAGAAGGCAGCTACAACGTTTTTGTCACTTACATTTTCAAAAATACTTTTCCAGGTCTCGTCAAATTGACACGATCCAGCCGGCTCCTCTGACATTTCTTCCTCTGGCTTGTGAAAAAACGGCATCTCGCCGGACATGATTGTCTCAATGCTGCCGTCAGCCCGATCTGCCGAAACCAGCAGACAATGGGTATAGCACTCCAAGGCTGGACCGGTGAATTTTTTAAAAAAGCTGCCGTCTCCTTTTTGATCGACAAAAAAAGAGCCGAAATCCCGATGAATGATTTCTCCCTCGTTTACGCCCATCAAAATCAGTCGATACTCTCTGTTCCCCTGGGACAGCAGGCTGGCAGACGGCAAAAGGTTTGATACTGCAAAGTAAAGGGATCTTTTATCTTTATAGGATTCCACAATGCATGTGCTGCCGTCAATTCCGCTCCTCCAAAGTCTGTATTCGTCGTTCATAAGCTGCATCTCTACTGTAAATTTCCTGTAATCTCCGCCCATAACACATTCTCCTTGTATTGCATTTTAAAGATAATTTTAGTAATATAATATATGTAGAAAAAAACAACCTATTCGAATAACGGAGATAATATATGAACTTGGGACCAGGAATTATTCTAGACATCATCGTCTGTGCAATTTTACTATTTTCCACCATCATGGGAGCAAAAAAGGGGGTCGCACAGACTGTCGTCAGTTTTATGCAGTGGTTTGTCTGTATCATCGCAGGCTTTCTCTTCTGCGACAAAGTCAAAGGCCTTTTCATCGACTACACCACCATGGACGAGAGCATCAATCGATATATTTTAGCCCATATCGAAACTTCTGCTGTCGACAGCAGCTCTTACCAAGCCATGCCGGCTTTGTTCAGCGACTGGGTCAGTGACGCTGCCGATACCTTTATATACGGTACTTCAGCGGCAATTACCTCCACTTTGATGACGGTCATCGCTTTTCTGTGCATCGTACTCGGCATCAAATTGGTCGCTTTTGGCCTGGTCCGTCTCTTTTCACGCAAATATCACCACGGCGTCGTCGGCTTTTTCGATGGTTTTATGGGATTTCTTTTCGGCGGCGTCAGAGGGTTGATCTACGTATTCCTGTTTTTTGCCCTGTTGGTTCCGATTCTGGGGCTGATCTGGCCGGGACTGTCCGAAACCATCGTCAAATCATTAGACGATTCCTATTTCGCCGGTTTCCTATATAATAACAACGTGCTGTTGATTTTAGTGCGGGACTTCTTCTCGTAGAAAGGATGATACAATGGAAATGATTCAAGTACGCCCATCTGTACTGGCGGATTGCCAGCAGTTCTATCAGTGGGAACAGACTCCTGAGGTAACCGAGTTTTTCAGCATCGCCGACGGACAGACCTACGAGGAAGTGATCAGAGATTTTGTTCTGAACGAGGCAGACCCGGAAAAAGAGCAGTACACCATCACCGACCAAAGCGGCAACCCTATCGGCAGAATCTACCTCAATGGAATCAGCCGTAAGCTGGACTCCCTGGAAGTTTACCGCATCTACATCGGAGATCCTGCCCTGCGCGGCAAAGGCTATGGCCGCCAGGCGCTCAAGTGGGTTCTCGACAGAGCCTTCAAGGAAGATACCTTCCACCGTGTCTATCTGGACTACTACACAGGTAACGAGCCCGCACGTCGTCTCTACGAGTCCATGAGGTTTCAGCACGAGGGCTGCGCCCGCGGCGCCTGCAAGAAGATGGGCCAGTATCACGACGTGCACGTCATGGCGATATTGAGAGAGGATTATTTGGGGTGAAAATGGGAATTGATGCGCTTGAGAAGTGCGAGCAGATGCTGCAGCTACAAGAGATGTTATTGGAAGTGGAAGAAAACCGTCTTCGCGGGAAAAGGGGACATTCTATTGAAGAAGCAGATGAAATACTGAGAAATGTCATTGATGAGGCGGCAAGATGAGTGTTCCTCTAAAACATAAAGTTAATCTTAAAATAACAATCATCTAAATATCCAAGTGAGGAATGAATTCAGTGATTGCAAATTTATTATACCTAATATAAAGGATATGAACCATTTAAAAGCACGGACGTTAGAATTTCAACGTCCGTAAAAATTTTGGTGCATAATTTGAAATTAAACTTTCTGAACCAGAGGCGTACTAATTTTTGTTTACTTTACACAGATTTTTTACAGTGTCCCCATCTCATTCTTCTGTATCTATTGGTGCAAAGCTATTTTCATAAATGTCTACGAAACTCGCTACAATATTTGCTTGCCGTTTTGTTTCCGAATCACCCGACACTGTCAAATCATAATCAACATAAGCTCCGTAATTTCTACGAAAGCCCATTGGCGCGCCCTCCTTTTGCATGGCTCTAATCCCATCCTTATAATCTCTGCAAATTGCATCCATTGCTTTTCTAGGATTCTTGAATACTGCATAGCCATCTTTATTTGCACCAATGACAAATTCTTTGCCTAAAGCTTCCCACTTGTCTGTGTCGACGTGACCTTTAATATTACCTGTATCCGGTATATATTCTTGTGTGTAAAGCAAGTCTTCATGTGGCTGTCCTTGTATCCAGAGAACCACTCGGTAACCTCCTAATACTAGAAGCGCAATAAGAAGAACAATAAGAAACGCCTTATATTTTTTTAAGACCTGGATCATTGCAGGCTATCCCCTTTCACAATTAGATTTTTAGTTTACTATAGCAAAAACAACCTTACTATTCTTTTCTGGTAGTTCCTCCCAACCGTTCTTACCATCAGACGCCCAATTATGGTAATTAGTCGTATGCTGTGCAACCTTAAAATCCTTGTAAGTCGTCCCATGATAGGTTATATTTCGTCTGCTAGATTCTCCAGAATGGAATAAATAGGTAACGAAAGCATTATGGTTCCAACTGCCTTCCCCTTCTTTATCATATGCTATAAAAGAGCCTTTTTTAATCGCTGCAGCGAAATTCACGAATGACGTATATCTTCCAGAGCTTGCAGCATATTTACTCTTTACACCAAAGAATTTCACAAATTTATCAGCATTAACCCATCTTGCAGCATAATTATACCTTGGTAATACAGAGGTTCCTGTTGTGTTCTGCTTTAGATTCCATCCGTCGCTGTCAGATGCAGTTTTATAGAATGGTACTCTACCTTCGTGCTTGATTTGCGATACAAAATTAGTGCAATCCTGAGTCAGCAGTCCATAGTGCAAAGTATTAGGTGATGTTGTATATTTTACCGCATAAGTTACGCCTTTTTCAACATTAAACTTAGAATTTCCAGAATATGCGAATGGCTGTATCTGTGTCAGAAGCTTCCATTTTGCATGCATCAATCACTTCTGCGCCGCCCGTATTATATGGCAGCATTATTCTAAGCTCGTCTAATTCTTGTGCCAAATTATTATTGACACTTTTTAGGCTTGCTTTAGCCTGTGTTTTTTCTACATCCGCAATTTTCTTTACAATTTGAGCATTCGAATTATCATTCTCATAAATGTCCCAGAAGCTCTCCATCAGACTAATCTAATCCATTTTGCCTCATATTTGGTTTCGGCAATTGTGCCATTTTCAAAAGAATCGGCTAGATTTTCTGTGTACATCGGTAGATATTCGTAATACTCCGGTACGGTTGCATTGTTAAATGCTTCCAACTGGTACAATTCCTGCATTGCTGATAAAGCTCCATTACATTGATTACTGATATTCACAAGGGCACCGGTTACATCATCAAAGGTCGGGTATAAATTATAAACCTCCCCATCAATTTTCAATGCTTTCTTGTAACTCACTACACCAATATCCGTCAACAGCTCACTCATTTCAAAGTTTTGGCTAACCTCTACAACATCGATTTCTTTGTCTAGTGTTTCTTTTTGAGAAATGCTTTCATCCTGAATAGCAAAAAACCTGGGAACAAGGGATTGTTTTTTCACAGCCCCTTTATTATGCAGCTTAACGTTTTTAAAATGCCAAAAAAGCCCCTGTAGATCATCCATTTAACCCCTATTGTCACAAAAAAGGTCAAAAACGCCTAAAAAAACTGCGGGCTGCAAAGGGAGTGTCCCCGCAACGCCTGCTGTAACCGTTGAAACTTCGTCGCAGTTCCTGCCCAGGCTGCCGTTGCGGAGCCTCAGCAGCCGAAAGTTGTAGGCGTTTTTGGCCTTTTTTCATAAAATGACGGGTAAAACCAGCACGACAACCCTCTCCTCCCCCCTCATTACGGAGTTTTTGACAGACCTGCAGTGACGCGCGGTGTGCACGCTTTGAATACATTTTTTAGAACTTTTCTTAACCCTATTGACAAGCATACAAATCCATGATAACATATTGAAGATTTGAGCAAAAATAATTTTAATATGAAGAAAGGAGCCGGAAATCCATGACAACTTTATTCAAAAATGGTACTGTTTTTACACCAAGAGGATTCGAAAAGAGAGACGTTTTTGTTTCTGACGGTAAAGTTTTTGTTAATTCCTTAAGCTCTTTAAATATCGACCGTGCAGACAGAATCGTTGACTGCACCGACAAGGTCATAGTGCCGGGTTTCACAGATGTACATGTGCATTTGCGTGAACCTGGCTTTTTTTATAAAGAGACCATTGCCACAGGCACAGCGGCGGCAGCTAGAGGGGGGTATACCTGCATCTGCCCGATGCCTAATCTGAACCCCGTCCCTTCTACCATGGAAGCCCTGCAAGTTCAGCTTGACATCATCAAAGAGAATGCCAAGGTCAAGGTCGTTCCTTACGGAACCATCACCATGGAGCAAAACGGCCGCAGCGCCCTCGCAGACATGGAAGAACTAGCACCCCACGTATGCGCATTTTCTGACGACGGAAAAGGCGTACAAACAGGAGACCTGATGGAATCCGCAATGGAGCGCGCAAAGAAGCTGAACAAGCTGATCGTCGCCCACTGCGAAGACGAAAGTCTCCTGGACGGCGGCTATATCCACGACGGAACTTACGCCGAGGAGCACGGACACAAGGGTATCTGCTCCGAAAGCGAATGGAAACAAGTCGAAAGAGATGTGAAACTCTCCGAAAAGACTGGCGCCGGTTATCACGTATGTCACATTTCAACAAAAGAAACGGTTGACATCATCCGATGCGCCAAGGAAAAAGGCATCGACGTCACCTGTGAGACAGGACCGCACTATCTGGTGCTTTCTGATGCAGACCTGCAAGAGGATGGTCGTTTCAAGATGAACCCGCCACTGAGAGATGCCAAAGACCGTGACGCTTTGATCGCCGGAATCCAGGACGGAACCATCGACATGATCGCTACGGACCATGCCCCTCACAGCGCAGAGGAAAAGGCAAAAGGGCTTGCCGGAAGCGCCTTCGGCATCGTCGGTCTTGAAACCAGCTTTCCAATTCTCTACACCCATTTAGTGAAGAAGGGCATCATTTCCCTGGAAAAGCTGATTGAACTCATGTCAGTGAACCCGCGCAGACGTTTCGGTCTTGCCGGCGGCACCATCGAAGACGGACAGCCTGCCGACCTGACGGTTATTGATCTGGCAGAACACTACACCATAGATCCGGCGGAGTTCGCCAGCATGGGCAAGGCGACGCCTTTTGCCGGATGGGAAGTAGACGGACGCATCACCATGACCCTTGTAGAAGGAGAGATTCAATATGAAGAAACAACTGCTTAAAATAGACCACCTGAAAAAAATTCAAAACGGTATTTTTGCAATGACCCTGACGGGCGACTGCAGCGAAATCAGCGCACCAGGGCAGTTCATCAACATCAAGCTGGATGGGTTTTATCTGAGAAGACCCATCTCCATCTACAGCTATGGACCCGACTTTCTGACCATCATCTTCAAGGTAGTGGGAGAAGGAACAAAAGCCCTGTCCGAAATGCAGAAGGGCGGCTTGCTGGACGTCCTCATGCCTCTGGGAAACGGTTTTGACACAGCAAAGGGCGGCAAGCAGCCACTTTTGGTCGGCGGCGGCATCGGTGTCCCTCCGCTCTACGGGTTAGCCGAAAGCCTGGTCGACCAAGGTGTCATCCCCAAAGTCATCACCGGCTTCAACGGAAGAGAAGACATCATCCTGACCAAGGAATTTCAGGTGCTGGGAATTGAACCGATCATCACCACCGTCGATGGTTCCATGGGAATCAAAGGCTTTGTCACCGACGCGATGAAGGAGATCAATTTTGATTATGTCTACACCTGCGGACCAGAACCGATGCTGAAAGCCGTTTACGACACCTCGCCAGACGGGCAGTTCAGCTTTGAAGCGAGAATGGCATGCGGATTCGGCGCATGCATGGGCTGCACCTGCGAGACAAAATACGGGTACAAGCGAATCTGCAAGGACGGCCCAGTTCTGTATAAGGAGGAAATAAAATGGTAGATACAAGAGTAGTTTTAAGCGGTATCACACTGGACAATCCAGTCATCCCTGCCAGCGGCACCTTCGGATACGGACGAGAATTTGCTGAAATTTACGATATCAATATCCTGGGTTCCATCTCCTTCAAAGGGACCACCAAAGATGCCCGCCTAGGCAATCCTCTACCGCGAATCGCTGAATGTCCTGATGGATTGATCAACTCCGTGGGACTGCAGAATCCCGGAGTGGAAGCCGTCTGCAGAGAAGAACTGCCCAACCTGGCAAAAATCTATCAGAAGCCGCTTATCGCTAACATTAGCGGTTTTTCCATAGAAGAATATATTACCTGCGCCCGCGCCATGGACAAGGAACCGCAAGTGGGAATCATCGAAGTCAACGTCAGCTGCCCCAATGTCCATAACGGCGGCATGGCTTATGGCGTCTGTGCTGACAGCGCCGCCGAAGTCACTCGCGCAGTAAAAGAAGTGACCACCAAACCAGTCTATATCAAGCTGAGCCCCAATGTCACTGACATTGTAGAAATCGCCAAAGCCTGCGAAGATGCAGGAGCTGACGGCATCAGCCTGATCAACACCCTGCTGGGCATGCGCATCGACATCAAGACGAGAAAGCCGGTAATCGCCAATAAGATGGGCGGCTTCTCCGGCCCCGCTATCTTCCCTGTCGCCCTAAGAATGGTCTACCAGGTTGCCAATGCGGTCAATATTCCCGTCATCGGCATGGGTGGCGTCAGCTCTGCCGCAGACGTCATCGAAATGATGATGGCCGGTGCCACCGCCGTGCAAGTCGGCGCAGCAAACCTGGTCAATCCGTATATATGCAAAGAAATCATTGAGGAACTGCCTGCTCTCTGCGAAGAATTGGGCATCGAAAAGCTAGCCGACATCATCGGCATTGTAAAATAAAGGAGGAGATTGAATTATGGGTAAAGACGTAATCATAGCCTGCGACTTCCCTTCCAAGGAAGCAACACTGCAATTTTTAGACAAGTTTACTGGTAAAAAGCCTTATGTAAAAATCGGCATGGAGCTGTTTTACAGCGAAGGACCGTCAATTGTAAGAGAAATCAAAGAGAGAGGTCATCAGATCTTCCTTGATCTGAAGCTCCACGACATCCCCAACACCGTAGAGAAAGCCATGTCTGCCCTCTCTAAGCTGAATGTGGATATGTGCAATCTTCACGCTGCTGGTACCAAAGAGATGATGGAAGCCGCCATCCGCGGTCTGACCAGAGATGACGGCAGCAGGCCCCTTCTAATTGCCGTAACGCAATTGACTTCCACAAGTCAGGAAAGAATGCAGCAGGAGCTTTTGATCAATGAAGACCTGGATAAAGTGGTCATCAAATACGCACAAAATGCGAAAGAAGCGGGTTTGGACGGCGTCGTCTGCTCCCCTCTGGAAGCAGGCAAAATCCACGAAACCTGCGGAGAAGAGTTTTTAACCGTAACGCCCGGCGTTCGTTTTGCCGATGCAGCAAAAGACGACCAGGTGAGAATCACTACGCCGGAAGGCGCAAAAAAGATCGGTTCCGACTACATCGTGGTTGGCAGACCGATTACCAAAGCTGACGACCCTGTTGCGGCATACGAAAGATGTTTAAACGAATTTGTAGGATAGAGAAAAGCGAGGTAGCGAAAATGAAAAGTGAAATTGCAAAAGGTCTTCTGTCCATCGAGGCAGTCTTCTTAAGACCAGAAGAGCCTTTTACCTGGGCCAGCGGCATCAAAAGCCCAATTTACTGCGACAACAGATTGACCCTGACAGCCCCGGAGGTGAGAACCCTGGTGGAAAACAGCCTGGTAAAGACCATCCAAGAACATTATCCAGAATGCGAAGTGGTCATGGGAACCAGCACGGCGGGCATTGCCCACGCAGCCATTGTCGGACACTTAATGGGCATCCCTATGGGTTATGTGAGAGGCTCCGCTAAAGATCACGGCCGCACCAATCAGATTGAAGGCAAACTGCTGCCAGGTCAGAAGGTCGTCGTCATCGAGGATCTGATTTCTACTGGCGGATCGGCTATCGACACCGTGGAAGTCCTGCGGGCAGCCGGCGCTGAGGTTTTAGGAATTGCCAGTATCTTTACATATGGCATGCAGAAAGGCCTGGATCGCTTTGCCGCAGCTAACGTAAAAAATGTCAGCCTCTGCGACCTGGATGCTTTAGTAGAAGTTGCAGCGGAAACCGGCTACATCAAAGCAGAAGACAAAGAAAGAATTATCAAGTTTAGAAACAATCCTTCAGATGAAGGATGGATGAAGGGAGATAAATAAATGAGTGAAATCAGAAATCTAATCAACATTACTGACCTGTCAGTAGAAGAAATCGACGAACTAATCAAAATTGCAGACGATATCGTGGAGAACCATGCTGCCTATGAGGACATCTGCGCACACAAGAAACTAGCAACCCTCTTCTTTGAGCCGAGCACCAGAACCAGACTCAGTTTCGAAGCTGCCATGTTAGAACTGGGCGGAAGTGTCCTCGGATTTTCAGAAGCCAGTTCCAGTTCCGCAGCCAAAGGTGAAAGCGTAAGCGACACCATCAGAACTGTCGGCTGCTACGCAGACATCATCGCCATGAGACATCCAAAGGAAGGCGCTCCAGTTGTCGCTTCCCAGAGAACGACAGTACCTATCATCAACGGCGGCGACGGCGGACACTTCCATCCGACCCAGACTTTGACAGACCTTCTGACCATCAAGAGAAAAAAAGGCAGACTTTCTGACATGACCGTGGGACTCTGCGGAGACCTGAAATTCGGCAGAACGGTTCACTCCTTGATCGAAGCCATGCTCAGATACGAGAACGTCAAATTCGTTCTGATTTCACCAAATGAACTGCAGGTTCCTGATTACGTCAAAGAGAAGATGGATGCTGCCGGAGCAGAGTGGAAAGAGGTCGAAAGACTGGAAGATGCCATGGAAGACCTGGACATTCTCTACATGACCCGTGTACAGAGAGAGAGATTCTTCAACGAAGAGGATTACGTAAGACTGAAGGACAGCTACATCTTAGACTTAGAAAAACTGCAGGTGGCAAAGGAAGACCTGACCATCATGCATCCTCTACCAAGAGTCAATGAGATTTCTGTAGAAGTGGACGATGACCCGAGAGCCTGCTACTTCTTCCAGGCACTCTGCGGAAAGCACATCAGAATGGCACTGATTCTGTATTTACTGGGAATCAAAAGAGAAGCGTAAACTATAGAGCTATTATACGACTAGCGCCTTGCCGCCGCGTCGCTTGCGGGGCGCTAAAGCATAAGGTCTGCCCATCGATTTCTTTTCAGAAATCGGGGGCCAGAACCATTACTGAAAGTGAGGAATACATATGAATATAGATGGAGTTAGCACCGGTATCGTTTTAGACCACATCAAAGCAGGCAAGAGCATGCAGATTTACGAACTGCTGAAGCTGGAAAAGCTGAACAACTGTGTGGCTGTCATTCAGAATGCGGACAGCTCAAAGTACGGCAAAAAAGACATCATCAAAATCGACCAGCTCATCGATCTGGATCTGGATGTCCTCGGTTACATCGACAGCAACATCACTGTCAACATCGTAAAAGACGGCAAGCTGTTTGAGAAAAAACGCCTCGAACTGCCAGCAACCCTGACCAATGTCATCAAGTGTAAGAACCCTAGATGCATCACATCCATCGAACAGGAAATTACACAGAAATTCAAGCTGGTTGACAAAGACAAGAAAGTCTACAGATGCGCATACTGCGACGCAGAGCATAAATAAGATTAAAAACGGTGATCAATTCGATCACCGTTTTGTATTAAAAGTTTACACCCATAGAGGCTTTGATGTTCAATCATGATACATCATCTGTAACAATGGGTTTCACCCAATCAAGCATTTCTTTTGCCATTTTCAGGGCACCCTCGCCATTTGATTCTTCAGCTCCTCAATTTCTCCCATTGGCATAGTCGTCACCACCTTTTTCACACCCTCAGCATCCGGTACCCCACACCCACGTGGGTCTGAATGTACTGAGGCGAGGTCGAACTTTTTTCCAGTTTCTTTCGCAGAGTCGCCATGAAGACCCGCAGAGACGCCACGTCGTTATCCCAAGAACTTCCCCATATCTCCTTTGTAATATAAGTATGGGTGAGAACCTTGCCCACGTTTTTCGCCAGCAGACAAAGCAGTTTGTACTCGATGGGCGTCAGGTGAAGTTCATTCTCTCCCATAAAGGCACAGCCCGCCGCATAGTCGATTTTCAAATCCCCATTTTTAAAGATAGAGTTCTGTGTATCCTGGCTGCCAAGAACGTAGTTCAGCCGCCGGAAAGTGACGCGCAGCCGTGCCAGCAGTTCTTCCACAGAAAACGGTTTCGTCAGATAGTCGTCAGCACCTGCATCCAGGGCTTCAATCTTATCTGTATCTTCAGACCTGGCACTGATAACGATGATGGGCATCAGCGACCATCCTCTGATCTTCTTGATGATCTCGATACCGTCAAGATCGGGCAGTCCCAAATCCAGCAGCACCACATCAGGATTGTGAGAGGACGCTTCCAAAATCGCCGACTCCCCGTTAGGAGCCACCTGGAACCTGTAGTCGTGGGTTTCCAAAGTCGTCGTGATTAAATTTCTGATGGCCGCATCGTCTTCAACGACCAAAATCAATGGTTTATTCATGTAAAGTTACCTCCTCTGCCGGAAGCGTAAATCGGAAAACCGCACCTTTCGGCTTGTTATCGAAAACGGAAATCTCTCCTCCGTGAGCGTTGATGATGGACTTGCACAAGGCAAGCCCCAACCCCAGACTTCTGTGGCTGTCAGCGATTCCCGTACCCACCGTATAAAACATGTCAAAGATTCGTTTTTTTGCCTCATTCGGGATGCCGCCTCCGTCATCGGCGATGCTGACCACGATGTGGTTCCCGTCCCTGGCGGTGGTAATGACAATTTCTGACCCCTTTGGCGTGTATTTGATGGCGTTGTCCACCATATTGATGATCACCTGTATAATCAGCCTTGCATCCATCTTTGCCATGAGAAAATCATCTGGCTGATGGACGACCAGTTTGTGCTCCACACTTTTCCGATTGATATGCTGCAGCGCTTCGTCGATGACTTCATCCATCAGCTGGGCGCTGGAATTCAGATGCATGGAACCGTCTTCCAGCCTGGTGACAGACAGCAGGTTTTCTACCAGATTGATGAGCCACATAGAGTCATCGTAAATCGCCCTATATAATGTAAGCTTTTTTTCTTCACAGATAGTATCGCTGTTTGTCATCAGAATCCCGGCGTTGCCGGAAATGGAGGTCAGCGGCGTCCGCAGATCATGGGAGATAGCCCGCAGCAGGTTTGCCCGCAGTTTCTCGTTCTTAGCAAGGAGGTCCGCCTCTGCCTTTTCCCTCATGGCTTGTTCATTTTCCAATGCCATGGCACATTCTCCCAGGATGGACAGCGTGATATTGTTTTCGAAAGTGTCCAAAGGCTTTCCGTCAATGGCGATCCCCACAACGCCGTAGACTTTGCTGTTGATGCGTACGGCTAAATACAGGCATTTGGCGCTGCTCAGCGTATCAGTAGTAGCTCCGGCATGTTTGTTATTTTTAAAAGTCCACGCAGCGACCGCTTTTTCATTATCGCTGAGATAATCATTCTTGTCGCCCCCCTCCTCCGCTCGGAAGACGACAGGCGATCCCAGCTTTTCCTCCGCTGCCAGATAAAAGATCACGTCCCTCTTCAGCAGCTTGGTCAGCTGCGTAGAGATGATTTCCACGATTTCTCTCCGCGGCTTGTTGCTCTGCAGCATTTGATTAGTCTCTAACAAAATCTTTGTTCGGTAGGCCGTCCGCACCGCCTCTCTTGCGTACTGCTTGAGCCTGACCACCAGGGTACTGGTGAGAAAGGCAGTCATCAGCATGACCAGAAACGTCACCGGATAACCGTTGTCATAGGCGTTAAAGGTGTAGCGCGGATTGGTAAAGAAAAAGTTGAAGATCAGTACGCTGACTACGGAACTGACCAGGCTGTACCCTTTACCACTTGTAACCATGGAGGTGAACACCACCCCCAGAATGTAGATCATGATGATATTGGCTTCACTGAACCCCATATCATAAAAGGCGAATCCCAGCAGAGTTGCCGCTGCCAATATGACGATGCTCTTCAGTGTGTCAGGAAGAATAAACTTCCCCGTCCCTTTACCCGCTGCCCGCGGTTTATAATAAGGAACGTCTTTGTCTGGAATCACATAGATTTCCAGGCTCGGTGCCGCCTCGATCAATTTGTCCGTCAGCGACTGCCGTCCGAACAAAACTTTCTTTTTCGCGTTATATCTGCCCATGACGACTTTTGAGACGCCTGACAGCCGTGCAAAGTCCGCAATCTGCAGAGCGATATCATCGCCATAAACAGTCTCGATCTTTGCCCCCAGCTGTGTCGCCAGGCGGATGTTTTCCTGCAGACGTTTTTTGTCCGCCTCATTGATTCCTGCAAAATCCGGTGTCTCCACGAAGAGGGCTGTCAATGTCCCTTTGAAGGCGCTGGCCATCCTTGCCGCAGTGCGGATGATCTTTTTGTTGGACGGTGAAGAGGAAATGCAGACCAGGATGTGTTCGTCGTTGTAATACTCTGCATTGGTGATATTCCTGACCCGCTCTGACAGTTTATTCATCCTGTCTGCACATCTGCGCAAGGCGATTTCCCGCAGCGACGTCAGATTTTCTATGCTGAAAAAGTTGATCAAAGCTCTCTGCGCCTGTTCATCTCGATAGATTTTCCCTGCGTTGAGCCGATTAATCAAGTCTTCCGGCTCGATGTCCACCAGTTCCACCTGATCCGCTTCGTCAAAGACGGAATCGGGGATCCTCTCCTGCACCGCAACACCCGTGATGGCGGCAACCATGTCGTTAAGGCTCTCGATATGCTGGACGTTAACCGTGGTATAGACGTCAATGCCCGCTTTCAGCAGTTCTTCTACATCTTTATATCTCTTTTCATGCCGGCATCCATCAGCGTTGGTGTGCGCCAGTTCATCGACGAGGATCAATTGGGGTTTTCTAGTCAGGGCCTGGTCCAGATCAAATTCCCGCAAGGTGATGTTCTTGTGACTGACCTCCTTGACAGGCAGCTTTTCCAAATCCCGCATCAGTTCCATGGTTTCCGGCCTGGCGTGAGGTTCAATATAGCCCGCTACTACATCGACGCCTCTGTTCTTTGCAGATTGTGCCGCCTTTAACATAGTATAGGTCTTTCCTACCCCTGCAGCATAGCCGAAAAAGATTTTCAGATGTCCCGCCTGCTGCTTTTCGTCTGCCCTTTTGATGGTCTCTAATATTTTGTCCGGGTTTACCCGTGTTTCTTCCATATGCGCTGCCTCCGATTTTTCATAGTATCAGTATACCACGAAGAGAGGCGCGTGCAATCTGTATTTCTAAGTCGCTTTTGCTCAGAACACAAACTCCATACGTCCCTCTTCAAGAATCTATTTCAAAATCCCGTCCAGCATCAAATTGACTTTTAATACGTTGACGGTCTTTTCGCCGAATACACAAAGAAACTTTCCTTTTGAGCATTGATCGATGATGACTCTGATCTGCTCTTCGGTCATGCCGTTTTCCGCAGCAAGTCTAGGCACTTGATACTCTGCTGCAGCAGGCGAGATATCCGGGTCCAGACCGCTGCCGGAGCAGGTGACCAAATCTACCGGAATCGGAGTTCCTTCCCTTTGCGGGTTCGCCGCGCGGATCAACTCCACTCTGTCTGCAATCATCTGCTCATATTCATCACTGGCGGGACTTTTGTTGGACGGCGCTGCATACATCAGCCGCTTGCCCTCTTTGTCAGTATAGGTGGATACATCCACGTTCATGATGCGCCCCCACATATGTTTTTCATCATTGTACTGCTGCGCCAGCAGTTCTGATCCATATTTCACACCCTTCACTTCGATGATGCTTCCGTTGGCTTTATCCGGGAAAATCAACTGCGCCAAACCAGTTACAACTCCCGTATACAGGATGCCGCAGACTACCGAAAATATGATGAAGATCATTGCCGCCTTCGGCAGCACTGATTTAAAAGTTTGCATTTTCCATTCCTCCTAGTCGTATTCTTTATATTAACCCACACACTGCCAGCAGCATGTCAATGGCCTTGATACAGGCAAACGGAGCGACGATACCTCCAAGGCCGTAAATGAGAAGGTTCCGCGAGAGCAGTTTTCCAGCTGACACCTCCCGATATTTGACGCCTTTCAGTGCCAGGGGAATCAAGGCGATGATGATCAAGGCATTGTAGATGATTGCCGCCAGGACTGCGCTCAGCGGAGATTCCAAGTCCATGATGTTCAGCGCCGACAATCCAGGGTACAGACCCATGAACAAGGCCGGAATGATGGCAAAGTATTTTGCCACATCGTTGGCGATGGAAAAGGTGGTCAGACTGCCTCTCGTCATCAAAAGCTGTTTGCCGATCCGAACAATATCAATGAGCTTTGTGGGCGAGGAGTCCAGGTCGACCATGTTGCCGGCCTCCTTTGCCGCCTGGGTTCCGGTATTCATGGCTACTGCTACATCCGCCTGCGCTAAGGCAGGCGCATCGTTGGTACCGTCGCCGGTCATTGCCACCAGATGGCCTTTGCCCTGATAATCGCGAATCATGTTCAGTTTGCTCTCTGGCGTTGCCTCTGCAAGGAAGTCATCGACCCCGGCTTCTGCTGCGATGGCAGCCGCAGTCAAAGGGTTATCTCCTGTAATCATGATGGTCTTGATGCCCATCTTGCGCAGGTCTGCAAATTTATCTTTTACACCTTTTTTGATGATATCCTTCAGATGGATGACACCGAGAATCTTATGATTCTTCGCGACGACGAGAGGCGTTCCGCCCTGTTCCGCAATCCTCGTGACCACATCCTCACATTCACTGCTGTAGGTACCACCCTCCGAGATAACATAATTGCGTATGGCGTCAGCCGCACCCTTGCGGATTTCGTTGCCGTCATAATCCACACCGCTCATCCGGGTCTTGGCTGTGAACGGAATAAAGGCGAACTGCTTGTCACTGAGATTTCTCTCTCTGATACCGAATCTCTCCTTTGCCAGAACCACGATGCTCCTGCCCTCTGGCGTTTCATCCGGCAGGGACGAGAGCTGCGCCGCGTCCGCCAGTTCTTCTTCCGGCGTACCGTCTACGGGAATAAAGCTGTCCGCCTGCCTGTTGCCCAGGGTAATGGTACCCGTCTTATCCAGCATCAAAATGTCCACATCACCAGCCGCCTCTATGGCACGGCCGCTCATAGCCAGGACGTTGGCACGGTTCAGCCTGCTCATGCCGGCAATGCCGATGGCTGAGAGCAGGGCGCCAATGGTAGTCGGCGCCAGGCAGACCAGCAAAGCCACCAAGGTTGTTACAGAAGTCGGATTGTCGATTCCCGCCTGCTTTGCTGAGAAAAGGGAGTAGGTGTACAGTGACAGCGTAACCAGAATAAATATGATAGACAAAGCGACTAAGAAAATCTGCAGAGCCAATTCATTAGGCGTCTTCTTTCTGGACGCACCTTCAACCATGGCGATCATCTTATCCATAAAACTCTGTCCCGGTTCACTGGTCACACTGACGATGATCCAATCGGACAGTACGTTGGTGCCGCCTGTCACCGCGCTTCTGTCGCCGCCGCTTTCGCGAATCACAGGAGCGGACTCTCCCGTGATGGCGCTTTCGTCCACAGAAGACGCACCGAAAACCACATCACCGTCAGCAGGAATCTGTTCTCCTGCTTGCACGATGACCAGATCTCCCTTTTTCAGTGAGGCTGCAGGAACTACGGTAATTTTCTCTCTTTCCTCGATAGAGGAAATTTTGTTGGCATCTACATCTCTTCGCGATGCACGAAGTGCATCGGCCTGTGCCTTTCCCCGACCTTCTGCAATGGCTTCTGCAAAGTTCGCAAAGAGGCAGGTGAACCACAGGATGATGGCGATAGCCAGAGTATACCCGGCCGGCGCATCCTTCGCACCCGCCAGAGCTGCAATCCAAAGAATCGTCGTCAGTATCGCTGAAACGTATACCAGCAGCATGACAGGATTTTTAGCCTGTATCTTCGGACTCAGTTTGATAAAGGAATCTTTAACAGCTCGCTGCAGAATTTTCTGATCTGCCATGGAGCTTTTTACTTTCTCAGTCATCTATGCATACCTCCTAGTATAATACATTGCTGACAAATTCAGCGATTGGCCCCAATGCAAGAGCTGGGAAGAAACTCAACGCACCCACCAGAAGAACGATCATGATCAGCAGGAACACGAACATTCCGTTGGTCGTGGACAGCGTGCCTGCTGTCACTGCAATCCGTTTCTTCTGTCCCAAGCTGCCTGCGATGGCGAGGGTTCCGATAATCGGCAAAAATCTTACAAACAGCATAACCAGACCAAGTGTTACGTTGAGGAATACGGTATTGGCGTTAAAGCCAGCAAAGGCTGAACCGTTGTTTCCTCCTGCCGAAGCGTAAGCGTAGAGCACTTCCGATAGGCCGTGAGCACCGCCGTTATTGAGGCTGGCAGCCACTTCCGGCACCGCCGCCGCCAGACCACTGCCAATGAGAATGGCAATCGGTGTTGCCAGGCAGACCAACACAGCCCACTTCATCTCGTATGGTTCAATCTTTTTACCGAGAAATTCCGGCGTACGGCCCACCATCAGCCCCGCGATGAACACCGTCAAGATGGCAAAAGCCAGCATGCCGTATAGGCCGCAGCCTGTACCTCCGAAGATGACCTCACCTAGCATCATTAATAGCATCGGTATCATGCCTCCCATCGGCGTGTAGCTGTCATGCATGGAGTTGACCGATCCGTTGGATGCAGCTGTTGTGAAGGTTGCCCAGGTCGCAGAAGTGGCGATACCAAATCTGCTTTCTTTGCCTTCCATATTGCCGCCGGCCTGATCCACCATGCTGATGTTGACCGCCCCGTCCTGTGCTAACTGTGGTGTTGCAATTTGCTCGTTATAGCCTACCACTGCCAGGCTGACCGCCAGACATAAGAACATCGCCATAAAGATTGCCACGCCCTGCTTTTTGTTCTTCACATTCCGCCCAAAAGTAAAGCACAGAGCCACTGGAATCAGCAGCAAAGATATCATTTCCAGCAGATTTGTAAAGGCATTGGGGTTTTCCAAGGGATGCGCCGAGTTGACGCCCATATAGCCGCCGCCATTTGTGCCAGTCTGCTTGATAGCCACTTGGCTGGCAGCAGGGCCCATCGGTACAAAGCCTTTCTCAACTATCTCCGCATCTTTCACTACCTTATCATCGACAGTAACGACGTTTTTCTCCAAGTCGATATCTGCACCTTCGATGATTTCGCCCTCTTGGGTAACTGCAATGGGCTCTACCAGCTTGACTTCCTCCGCCGGTTTCAGGTTCTGAATGAGACCGCCGCCTACCAGAGCCAGGGCGATGACCAAATTCAGCGGAATCAGTACGTGGATTACAGTTCTGGTCAGATCCACCCAGAAATTGCCGACACCTTTTTCCTTGATCTTGGTAAAGCCGCGGATCATAGCGAATAGCACCGCGATACCCGTAGCGGCGGATACAAAGTTCTGTACTGTCAGTCCCAAAGCCTGTGACAGGTAACTGAGAGTGGATTCCCCGCTGTAGGCCTGCCAGTTGGTATTTGTCACAAAGCTGATGGCCGTATTGAGAGACAAATCCCACTTCACGTTGTCAAGACCCTGGGGATTTCCTGGCAAGAAAGCCTGCAGCATCTGTAGTAAAAATACGAAGAGAATTCCGATTCCAGAGAAGACCAAAACGCTGACCGCGTATTTCTTCCAGGACATGTCCTCTTGCTTGTCGACTCTCATGACTTTGTATACCGCATTTTCACATGGCATCAAAATTGGTGAAAGGAGGGTCTTCTCCCCATTCATCACCTTGCCGATGTAAGTGCCCAGGGGAATGCCCAAAGCCACCAGTATCAGAACATATAGTATGTATTGTATCACCGTAGCACTCATTGTTTATCACCTCGCATCAAAATTACGAAATAGTAGATAAGCATAACGACAGCCGCTGCGCCTATCACAGAAATAAGTATGTTCATAAGTTCTTCCTCCCTTAATTTTCATATTACGAGTCTAACACGCTGCGTTTTAAGACGGCATTAAAGGACTTCCCAACTGCATTAAGATTGTATAAAGATTAAATCCAGCCCATGATGACTGAAATAGGGTATAAAACCACCAGGGCTGACAAGAATACTCCGGCGAGAATCACTGCCGGCAGCCCGACGGCTATGAATATACGGAAAACAAATCTGTGAACTGATATTGACATCTTTATCCCTCCCTTCAGTCTCTATCATGAACCATCCGTCATTAAATTGGTAAAAAGGGGTAGGCGAAAAGTATTAAGAATTCATAAACCAAAGACTGTCTCTGAAGCGGCAATTCTGCGCTAAGGGTTTCAGAAGGATGTATTAGTTTTCTGGGAGAACACGTTTTGCTGATTTTGAAAACCATGCCGCCTGGTGCTTTTCCTAGTGATGAGATTTAAAAAACCAACAAAAAAGAGGCTGTGCACATCAGTATAAACCGATGCGCACAGCCTTTTTTTCTTTGATATATTAAACTTGTTTTTAGAAAGGTCCGTAGTCGATGGCGTTTGCGATGACGATGAGTACAAATCCGGAAACGATCATGGTCAAGAATGTCTTCCATGAAGCTTTCAGCCAGTCGCCGTAGTTTGTGCCAGTCAGTGCGCAGCATACCATGCCGCCGCCCGGCCATAACATGTTCGTAAGACCGTCACCAAGCTGGTAAGTGAGTACCATTACCTGCTGGTTGATTCCGAGCATCTTGCCCAGAGGGCTCATGATCGGCATCATCATGACAGCCTTGCCGGAACCGGATACGACCAAGAAGTTAAATGCAGTAACGAAGAGGAAGATCAGCAGCAATGTGACAACTGCGCTCTTGCCCTGGAGGCCGTTACCCATGTAGTATACGATGGTATCCATGATCTTGCCCTGATTGAGCAGTACCATGACGGAACGAGCCAGTGCGATAGCAAATGCAGCGCCCAGTACCTGAGATGCGCCCTGTGTGAACAGCTGGCAGAACTGATTGACATTGATTCTGAAGATCACGGCCAGGATAATTGCCATTACAACGTAAAGTGCTGCGAACTGTCCCAGACCAAATTCTAACTTCAGACATCCATAAGCGGTGAAGAGCACGACTGCTACAAAGATGATCAGTGCAAGTTTTCTCTTTCCATCAAATGGAACCTGCTCTTTTTCGTCATCTTTTGATTCAGCCTGTTCAGCTAACTGCGCCTTATATTCATCTGCAACATAGCTCTTGTCTGGATTCTTTCTGATTTTGCTGCCATAGAGCAGTGCACTAACCAGACCGATGATGAACATGACGGCAAATACGACAGCACGGTAACCGATACCAGAGAATAGAGGCAGACCAACCAGCTGCTGTGAGATACCTGTTGTAAACAGGTTTACCATACCGCAGGCAAAGCCTGCTGTGGCTGCGAAACAGATGGTCATCATACCCATGATGCGGTCATATCCCAGAGAGATAACGATTCCAGTAACGATTGGGAAGAAAGGATAGCATCCTTCGCCTGCTCCCATGATGTTCATTCCTGCGAAGTAGATGTAGAAAATCAGGATTGCGATAACGTTTTTTCCGTTAGTCACTTCTGTCAGTTTGCGGATACCAGATTCCAGTGCTCCGCTGTAGTTGAGGATTGCCAGTGATCCTGAGCAGATCAGCAGGGAACCCATGATGGTGCCAGCTTCTACGAAGCCAGTGTAGATGGACGAGAAGAAGTCCATGAAACCGATTGGATCTTCGTTCTTAATAAACTGGAAGTTGTCTGTGTTAACGAGTGTCTGCCCTGATTCAGTCAGAGTCCTTTCAAATTCGCCATTCGGAACTATGTAAGATAATAGCGTTACAAGTAACATGATAATAAATAGAATGGCATAAACGTGTGGCATTTGGAAACCTTTTTTCTTGTTTAATGTTTCTCCCATGTTTTCAGTGCTGCAGCGTGCTGCTACAGTTCTCCTTTTACAAATTTAGATTTTTCCAGGCAATCTATAAACCTTTTTGATCATCTCTAAATTTTTTCCTACCCCGTGAATGTTGAGCACATTTCATTATTTCTTTTATGAGCTTTCGTGCCTATATAATGCAAATGTAGTGCCAACTTTCGAAATTGTCTAAAAATGCACCTTTCTCATCATATGCTCAGAACTTGAAAAACTGCCTGTAAATTTTTATTAACGTATTTTGTAAAAAAAAATACACGGTGTAAATTTTTATTTACACCGTGTTTTGTTGTCAATTTTTATTGACGCTTGTACGCAATTTTACCTTCTACCATAGTCAGATCTACAGCCGCCGTATGGATTTCGTCGGCCGGAATCTCAAAGATATCTTTATCGACGACAACCAGATCTGCGTATTTTCCAACAGTGATACTTCCCCTGACATTTTCAGCAAAGGACGCATAAGCGCCTTCGTAGGTAAACAGTTTCACTGCTTCTTCCAACGTCACCGCATTTTCCGGGTACCAGGACTTCTGCAGTTCTCTGTTAGTTCGCGTTACAGCGTATTCAATGTTTGGCAGGATATCGAACTTTTCAACCGGGCAGTCCGAGCCGCCGCTCTGATGTACGCCCAAATCTTCAAATCGGCGCCAGTTATAGCTGGTCTTTGCCAACTCGCTTCCCACACAGTCATCGACGATGTTCATATCATAGCGGACAAAGACCGGCTGGACGTAAGCGAGAAGATTTTGTTTTCTGAACTGATCCTGCTGCTCTTCGTCCATGATCTGGCAGTGAACGACACCATGGCGGCAATCCGTGCGCGGATTTTCCATCTGCACTTTTTCGTAAGCGTCCAAAATCTGCTGCAGCGATCCGTCCCCGATACAGTGGGTGGCAATCTGCATGCCATGGTCGTGAGCCAGTTTACACATTTCATACAACTGCTCGTCTGTGTAGTTGGCCTTTCCCTTTGTCTGCGGATCGTTAGCATAAGGCTTTCTCATATAAGCCGTATGCGCGCCCAGAGAGCCATCGGTCACGATCTTCAAAGGTCCGACTCTATAAAATCCGTAGGATTCTCCTGTTCTGTGGCCCTTGTCTATAAATTGCTGCAGCAGTTCTTTGCCCCAGAGCATGCACTGCTGGTAAATTCTGATCGGCAGCTGACCCGCTTCTGAAAGTTCCCGATAGGCCTCCATGACTCTTTCTCCGGCTTCTCCAGGAATCAGGAGAAAATCGTCGGAGTGCAGTTCTGTAATCCCCTGTGCGGCCGCCTGATTACAGCCAAAGAGAATCAGCTTTTTGATTTCCTCTTTGTTCGGCAGCGGAAGCGCATCCGTTACCGCATTCTGACTGTCTTCTTTCAAGATGCCATTTGGACTGCCGTCTTCATAAAATCCCATATTGACCTGAGTAGAGTCTTCTTTTTCGTCCATCAGTGCCATTGCCTCCATGGCTTTTGTATTGCAGACCGTAATATGGTGGCAGGTTCTGCGAATGGTCAGCGGTACTTCTTCCGTAATCTGATCCAGATCTTTTCTGGTAGGAATGGTCTTCACATCCCAGTCGTCCTGATTAAATCCCGTACCCTGTACCCACTTTTCATTTTCTTTTGCCCAGGAAACCTTTTCTGCACAAAGCCGCTTCACATCGTCGTAACTTCTGCAGTCCGTCAGATCGATCAGGCTGGCTTCCTGCGCATAGAACAACATGTGCAGATGGGTATCTACAAATCCCGGCAGCATCAAACGTCCCGCCAGATCTATTTTTTCCGTTTCAGCCTCTGCCATCTTCAGTATTTCTTCGTCCTCTCCCAGTGCCACAATGACGCCATTTTTCACCGCTAGCGCACTGCAAAGCGGGTACGCTTTGTCCTCTGTATAAATCTTTCCGTTATAGAAAATTGTGTTCATTATGTTCTCCTCCTCTTCATCAAACTGCGTTAACAGGTATTCTAATCGCTCTTCGGCAAAATGTAAAGAAAAATTCTGAAAATATTTTTTGTGTCTTGCAGACCGAAAAAAAGTGTGCTATAATGCAGAAAAATATCTATGAGCTTCCTAACCCCGATCAATATTGAGCACATTGATGAGCCAATTCATGTAATATGAATGGTTTTAAGGAGGAGAAAGATGAAAAGTATATTGGAAGCTTCACAAGCTATAAAAGATCAGATTATAGAAGACCGCCATAATCTTCACAGAAGACCAGAATTCGGTTTTGATCTGCCGGAAACTGCCGCTTATGTTCAGAAGAGATTAGCCGAGATGGGTATCGAGTCCCAGCCTTGCGGCGGACCGATTGATCCAGATCTGAGAAAGAAATTTACTTTTGCAGGGTTTCCTGACATGGAAAATTCTACAGGTGTAGTTGCTACCATCGGTAAAGGAGAACCTTGTATTTTGTTGCGTGCAGATATGGATGCTCTGCCTATGCAGGAAGCGGAAGGTCTCGTTGACTTTGCCTCCGAAAAACCGGGCGTGGCTCATATGTGCGGCCACGATACACATACCGCTATGCTTCTGGGCGCTGCACAGCTCCTCAAAGATAGAGAGGATGAGCTCTGCGGTACAGTCAAGCTGATGTTCCAGACCGGCGAAGAGTGCGGCTGCGGTTCCAAATTCATGGTCGACCACGGTGTTTTGGAAAACCCAAAAGTAGACGCAGCTTTTGCAATTCACATCATGTCCAACGAAGAAAAAGGCGTGGTCGGATATACTCCTGGCATCACATCTGCCGCCATGGATACCTTCATGATCAAAATCAAAGGGAAAGGCGGGCACAGTTCTATGCCGCAGGACTGCATCGACCCTCTGATGATTATCAATCAGCTCTACACCACACTGAATCTGCTCAGCTGCAGAGAAATCGACCCGAGAGAGACTGTAGCACTGACAGCCGGAAAATGCGGCGGCGGTACTGCTGCTAATGTCATCCCTGATACTGCTGATATGCAGGTCGCTGCCAGAACGTTCAACAGGGAAGTTACAAACCACCTGGTGCAGAGAATTCCTGAAATCGTAGATCACACCGTAAAGATGTGGAGAGGGGATTACGAAATGCTGCCATTCCATACTCCATCTACATATACCGATGCCGATCTCTGCGACGAATTAAAACCATTTATCTCTGAGGTCATGGGAGAAGACAAGGTAAAGGTTATGCCGTGCATGGCTGGAACTGAGGACTTTGGATACGTGACTGAAAAAGTGCCTGGTATGTTCGCATGGTTAGGTGTCGGCAGCAAAGAGTCCGCTCCGATGCACAATCCAAATATGTTTGTCGACGAAGAAATGCTGCCATATGGATCAGCAATTCACGCAAACGTCGCCATCGAATGGCTGAAGAAAAATCAGAAATAAATCATATCAGCCCGGGCTAAGGTCCGGGCTTTTAACATATCCAGGAGGGGAATATGAACGAAATACTTAGCGCTTCAAGAGCAATAGAAGAACAAATAAAAGAGGACCGGCATAACTTGCACAGAAAGCCGGAGGTCGGCTTTGACCTAAAGGAAACCGCCGCTTACGTGGCAAAGAGGCTGAAAGAAATGGGTATCGAAGCCAAAGCCTGCGGCGGCCCCATCGATGAGAAGTTCCGTGCTGATTTTGTGAAAGCCGGCTTTCCCGATATGGCCGAATCTACCGGCCTGGTGGCTACCATCGGCAAAGGGGCACCCTGCATCCTGCTTCGTGCCGATATGGACGCTCTGCCGATGCCCGAGGCCGAAGGTTTGGTAGATTTTGCATCGGAGCATCCGGGGATTGCCCACACCTGCGGTCATGACGCTCATACTGCGATGCTGCTGGGAGCCGCCAAATTGCTCAAAGAAAGGGAAGGGGAACTCAAGGGCACCGTAAAGCTGATGTTCCAGACAGGAGAAGAATGCGGCTGTGGTTCCAGATTTATGGTGGAAAAAGGTCTTCTGGAAAACCCAAAGGTGGACGCCGCCTTTGCAATTCATATCAATACGCAGCTGGAAGTCGGCACGGTTCGCTATACCGCTGGTATCACCTCATCGGCAATGGACACCTATATAATCAAAATCAAGGGCAAAGGCGGACACAGCTCCATGCCGCAGGACTGCATCGATCCTCTGATGATCTCCAGCCAGCTCTATACTGCCTTGAATCTGCTGATCTGCCGTGAGGTGGACCCAAGAGAAACAGCGCCTCTCACCGTCGGCAAGTGCGGCGGCGGTACGGCGGCCAACGTCATTCCTGATACCGCAGATCTGGCTGTTTCGTTCAGAACCTTTAATCGGGACGTTCGAAATCACCTGGTAAAGAGAGTGCCCGAAATGATCGACCATACGATTAAAATGTGGAGAGGCGATTATGAAATGATAGATTTCCATACTCCATCCACTTTTACTGATGAAGCCCTCTGTGGGGAACTTGCCCCATTCGTAGCAGAAATCGTCGGATCGGATAAACTTGCCGAAGCTCCTTGCCAGCCGACGACGGAAGACTTCGGCTACGTCACCGAAAAAGTTCCCGGCATGTTCGTCCTTCTTGGCGTAGGCAAAGAAGGAGCCGCACCGATGCACAATCCGAACATGTACATCGACGAAAGCGCCCTGGCTTACGGCAGCGCAATCCATGCAAACGTAGCAATGGAGTGGCTGAAAAAGAATCAGAAATAGAATTAATGTCAACACAAAAACTGGCGAGCCTGTGGTTTCAACCACCGACTCGCCATATTTGTTTATGATTTCTATAATTTCTCCGCATACTTCTCTGTAATCGTAATCCAGCCCCCGTCAGCCAGCTGTCCGCGGCTCTTCTTCTTATTGGTCTTGACAATCTCATAGGATTTCCCCTTTGTAAGAAGTCCGATGCGCTTTGATGTCAGCAGAGAAGACTTCCTCACAATCAAGTTTCCTTTTGCCTTGATCTTCTGATGCTGCCCCGTCAGCTTTGCGTGGAGCACCTTCCACTTTGATGCTTCGATGTACGGATATGGACAAAGTTTGCCGTTGACGTCAAAGTGTCTGATGACATGATTATCGTCAATGCCCAGTCGCTTCTGAATCGCCTGTACTAAATCAGCCGTGTTTTTAATGGTCTTTTCTGTGATATACAGCTTTCCTTTGGCGTTTTTCTTGCAGCACATTTCAATGCTGATGCTGTTTTGATTGGTGCACTTGCCAAAGAGGATGCCGCCATATTTTGCATAGGGGCTGCCCTGGTCGAGAAGACCGTGGCTGCCCACCGCCCAGGCGATATCTCTTTCTCTCACTGATTTGACGATGTGGGTGTCGTTGACAAAGTAATGGGCGGAGGCACCTCTGTCCCCGCCCTGAAAATAGGTGCCGTTGTTGACAGCTGTAGACGCTGCGCCGACCCAGTGAATCACGATATATTTGATCTTACGGCCGGACGTTTTGTCGTGGTTGTACTTCGTCAGCATCTCGGTGACCTTTAGCATGAGCCGTCACCGTCCTCCCTATTTTTCACATCTTTCAGTCCGCTGCTGGAAGGGTCCACAAAGACCCCAAGCACCGCGATTGCCACGGAACCCAGCAGGTAAGGGTTCTTGATCAGCTCAGTCAGTGCGTCTGCTACTGCCTGCCAGGTGGTAAAAGTCTCTGCATTGACTCCCATTGCCGTCAAAACGACGCCGATGATGCCAATCCAAAAGTATGGATTTTTAATTCTGTTTCTCATATATATAACCCCTTTCCGTTCATTAACACGAGCGCTGATAGCTCTCGTACCACTTCGTTCTCTTTTCTACAATCGGTAAATCTTTGCACTTCTCGTATAGCTCGGTGCCAGTTCCGTTTCCACCCAAGGCGTGATACCCTTCGTAAAGATACTCAAGATTCTTGAGTTCATCTATGGTGATCTCGCCGGTCAAAATGAAAAAGGTGCAGGCCTGATAAAGGCGGTCATGGTTGATTGCCATGACCGCCTGTGATAGCCCTCGGAACTGCTTGAACAAGTGCGTGGTGGCACCTACCGCACTGGTCATGACGAGGGTGCACATAATACCGATGATATTTTCACTGATTGATTCTAGCATTGCAGACCCCCTTTTTGTAAATACGATTATGCTCTGGACAATCGTTCCAGCATTGCATATTCTTTTTCACCGATGATTGGCAACGCCCATTCTTTTGGACAGTGCATTTGGAATCGTTTATCCTCACCCTGTTTCTGGTAGTATTTGTTCCAGAAGTACACGTTGGCAAGAGATGCTGCTTTATGGGTCACACAGATATGGGTAAGCCTTTTATTGGGCGTACCTGTTTCCTGATAGTTCAAAGCCGTGCACCAGCCACAGCCTTTGGCAATCGGACAGTAAAAACACTCGTCAGTGGACTGCGATTTTCTATCGACACACTGCAAACAATCGATGCAGGATTTATGCTTTTTATCAATACCGATACCTTCCTCCACAGTACCGATTACCATAGGTTCTACATCGTCTCCCACGGACGTCTCCAAATAGCGAAGACACGGATACAGTCTGCCGTCAGTACCGCATGCCAGCATCATACCGTTGCCGCCGCAGTAGTTTTGTATATCATTCTCTTCCATCGGTCCATAGTTGTCCTCATTCAAAAGGGCAAAATAAATATCGTCGGGATTCACTTCATTATCATCAGATAACAGATAATCTGCAATTCGCTTCAGTTCCTTGTAGAGAATCTTCGCATGTTCTATGTTCCATCCCTCTTCGTAGACACAGTTGATGTTGATGTCCTGATATCCCATGTCCATCATGTGTTTTGACGCTGTAAAAGTATGCATTACGTTTTCTGGACACAGAGTAATCTTGCTTCCCATATAGTTACCTCTGTCCATCCAGTCTTTACAGGCTGCATAGGCGATATCATAGGAGGGCGAACCATCAGGGAACACCCTGCACGAGTCGTGAAGTTCCTTGTTACCGTCTAGTGTAACCGAGAAGGAGAGTCGTCCTGCATTTTTCTGCAGAAATTCCTGTACCTTTGGTTCTTTGTAGGCAACGCCGTTGGAGCAGATGCTGATCATAAAATGATCAGCCCATGTATGTCCCATCAACAATGCCTGTTCACGGAAATAATCCACGATTTTGTCTATCAGTTCGATTTCAAGCAGCGGCTCGCCGCCGATGAACTCCAGTATGATTCCGGGACTCTCCTCTTTGTCGATATAACCGTCCATACCCTTGCTGCCAGCAAGCAGCATATCGATAAATGCCTTTGCCGTGTCAAAAGACATGACGGCATTGTTCTTATGCTGCTGATAGCAATAGGTACAGGCCAGAGAGCAGCGGTTGGTGACGACAAAGGTTACTGTCTTGGCAGTGCCTCCGCCCTGTCCTGGAGTTCCCTTTTTCGCACATTCGGGATATAACCTGCCTAAAAAATCATTAAATTCTTCAATTCTGCCTCTTTTCATTGGTTACACCTCGCAATCGCATAACTGATTGATGATTAAAATCTTTCGCCTAAAATCTATGTTCCACTCTATACGGTGCTGCTTATATTTTTCTGGAACGAACTTCTCATATATTTCCTGCATTCCTCGGTTCAGATTTGTTTTAGCCTGAATCTGATTTTGTTGGTACTTCCTGAAAAGACTGCTCTGCATGAATTCTTCGTCATAGCTGAAGTGCTGAACCATATACGAAACGTTATCCCTTAACGTTTCGTATTCATAGTTGAGCCGTTCGATATAAGTTATTACATCGTGGCTTAATTCAATGGTGTACTGCTTCACTCCTCTGCACCATACCCTTCTGGAATCGCTTTGTATTCATCCTTTGAGAGAACGATGACAATCTGGTCACCAAAATCATCAATATTCTGAGAAATTCTTGCAAAACGGACAAAATTGTCCGATATGTTCCCAATCTCACGAACAAATGTGACTTCTGATACATTTTCTGGTGTCAAAATCTCCTTTAGCTGATCCATTGTGATACCTCCATTTTCACTTACGTTCATGATTATGGAAGTCTGATTAAGTTTGCTGTTAAAATAAGCGGAATGATCCAATGTTTTCTTTACGCTTGTTACTTTAAATTCCGTTCCGTCCTTTAATTTGATTTTCATATCTATACCTCTCTTTGATTAATAATAACTGATACCGTCGACTGCCCTGTGCAAGTCTTAAAACATGTACTCTCACACGATGACAAACAAGATGCCGCACAGCCGTTGCTGCATCCTGCATTGCATGAGCCAGTGCATCCTCCAGTACATATGTTTGCACATGAACTGCAGGCCTGACAGCCTGTACAACTCCCAGTACATCCACTGCAACTGCTGCAGCCACTACAAGTGCCCGTGCATGTACCAGTGCAACTGCTGCATGTGCCAGAGCATCCACTACAACTGCTGCAACTAGTGCAGCCAGTACAGCTACTGCATGTGCCAATACACGTATTGCTGCAGCCTATTCCGCACCCGCTGCATCCCGTACACGCAGTACAAGTACCACTACAACCTTTACAGCTACTGCAGCCGGATGAGCACGTAGCACTACATGCGCTGCTGCATAGGCTGGTACATGGATTACAAATCGCCATAAAACTCCTCCTTTCTTTTACGCATACATCGAGCTATTGGCACAGCCTGTACCGCATGTCGCCGTACAGCCGCTGCAATCCCCCGTACATGCGTCACTACATCCGTTGCATCCTCCGATGCAGCTTCCAAAACATAAACCGGTACACGCTCCTCTGCAGGAACTGCTATCACCCTGCATGGATTCATTTGATAATGTATTGAGAAATGTCTCCAAGTCCAAATACTTCTCGTGCGTTGGCAGCAGCCCATTGGCTACTACATAGTCAACACTGTCGATATCCTTAATCTCATATAGAAAGTTAATCGTCTTATCACCGTGTTCCTTTTTGATCAAAGCGCCTTTCTGCACCGGATTGGTAAAATTCATATCAGCCGTAATCGGCCGAAGCGAACCGAAATCTATGGAATTAGATTGGTCCATGTCGTTCAGACAGCGCTTTTTTACCTCCGTGTTTACCTTTTCCTTAAATTCTTTAAATTGATCTGCCGTCAACACGCTATCACCCCCAAGTCGCTGCAACGTTGACCCAGGTGGTTCCATCGTGATATTTTGCAACGCCGCCGCTAGCTGTATCAATCCACAGCACATTGTTGTACGGAGGGTTCGTTGCGCTGACGATGACGCCGCCTTGGCCAACAGGGATATTTTCTGTCCCCGTTCCTATGTAGACTGACTTTTCATCGATGGCAAAACCTAGTTCACCTTCGGCCAGAGTCGGCATATCCTTTTTCAGACCTCGCTTAATTTGTAATTTTCTAGCCATCATCTTCCCTCCTTAAAAGGTCCCGCCGTCGATGTCTCCTACTGAAACGACACCTGCTTCGCTAACCAGGCCGCTGCCAACTTTCACGCCGCCAAGGGTAGACGTCGTCGCAGCTGGCAGAGTATAGACCGTATCCTGCGCCGGGATGCCCAATGCGGTGATATCCGCTTTGGCTACGGCTGC
>NZ_DBFWLQ010000023.1:0-25757 GCF_048465375.1 Emergencia sp.
GCCAGGGATGGAATCAGGGAATCTGCAATCTTGCCGTTTGATTCCACGACGACGACGTTGCCGCTGGCTTTTCCCGTATTCTGACTTGCCGCCGTCCCTAGTCCTGTGATCTTGGATGCTGGGATAGACGGTAAATCAGCGATCTCAATGTTAGAGGCGCCCGTTACACGACCTTTGCCGTCCACGGTCAGTTTCGTATAGGTTCCTGCCGTCAGTCCCGGCATCGTTGCCAGGGATAAGATCAGTTCCACGTTTCCAGTACCATCAAATGTCACTGGCTGGGCACTACCATCACCTGAGATCGAGAACTCCCTCGCATTTTTCAGCTTTGAAGCCTCGTCTGCCGTTCCGCCGTCCGGGTTCAGGTGAACTTTACCCGATTCGGTTCCGACATAAAGATTGCCGGTGTCCAGAGCCACTGCCAGTTCTCCCTGGGAGAGCAGCAGTTTTTCCACGTTGCTCTGAAGGCCGCGCTTAATTTGAATTTTTGCCATTTCGTTATTCCTCCTTTTTTATTTAGCCATTGCCATCAACCTTTAAATTTGAATGTGCCAATGGATCTGTCATATGTGTCTGCAAATCAGAGGTCTCGCCAGAAGCAAGTGTCTCAATTTCGTTGCCATTCAAGACCATATTCTGATGCGCATATTCCGAAGTATTGTGTGACTGCAGCTGAGTTTCATCGTCAAAATACCCCAGATCGATATTCAGATTCTCAACCCCCTCTATGTCGTACACGTCATGGCGATGGTCCTTCAGCGCATACTTCTGATCCGCAATATGCTCTGTCAGTAATCCCGCCTCCGGCACTTCTATCGTGACTTTTGATGCATCCGCCGTCTTAATGACATGGTTCCACTGAATGGAAAAAGCCGGCTGATTCGTTTCGCTGGGAATTTCTTCTCCTTCTTCCGTCGTCGTCTGACACACCATGTAGAGGATTTCTCCCAAATCGGGATCCTCCGCATAGAGTCCCAGGATGTACATTTTGTAAGACTCCGCCAGCCCTTTGTTCTGCAGCATGACTGGCAGAATCACCTCTGTCGGATCGTCGGTGTACAGCTTATCCGACAACGTCAGCGTCTGTTTTGGTCCCGGCAATTCCGTTAAGGTCGGCAAAAGCACAGGGTTGATTTTCTCACTGCCCGACATGGCCTTTGTGAACCTAAGCGGAATGCTGCCGTTGACCAGTTTGGCATCCAAAACCCTTCCTTGCTCTGTCCTGCAGAAATTTACCCATGTAGCCATTAAACCACCTCCTTCACTGTATAAGTTTTCAGAACACTAGCTGCACTGGTCAGATATTTCGTGATTTCCGTATCATAAAAAATCGACGAGATAATCCTGTAGATCAAATGGGACGGCTTCAATTTGTTCAGTTCTTTCCTCACCATCTTCATCAGACCTGGCGGAATATAGCCGCTGCAAACCACAGTAAAGTGATTTTTGCCAGTGTTCTCCTCTATCTTTGTTTCAATTCCTGTTATGTTTGTAATAATGTCCTCAATCTTCTTTGGCGGCATCGGCGCACGGGTTCTGCGCTTATTGACGATCTGGTTCCGCCGCTGTTCCTTGGAAAGGTTTTCGTTGGGAATGATTCCATAACGTTCCTCCCAATAGGGCAGGCTCCAGGTGGCCCTTTGCGGCATAACCTGGTCGGCAAATTCCTCCGCCCACTGCTCCATACGCTCTATACTGGCGCCAACCTCCTGCAGCAGCCACAGGAAAACATAGGCGTCGCTGTATACTGGCGGAAACCAGCCGAGAATTTCCTTTGCCTTTTCACTTCTGAGGATCTCTTCTATTAACTCACTTGTATAGTATCCCATTTGACCACCTATACACTTTCTGTAAACATGACGTTATCCGCAAGAATCTGCGGGAATTCATTGACCGCAATGGCAATGTTCTCCGTTCCGCCGTTAACCTGCAAAGACGCAGCCGTATAATCCTGCACACCATTGGTTGCAGAGAGAATCGCACCGATCTTGGTGTACTTTACTTCTTTATCCTCTGGTACCACTGCCATATATGCCGCTGCATTTTTCAAAAATTCCGTCTTCACCGTCTCCAAAGTAGCCTCCTCGGTGAGTTCAATTTCCGCAGTTACCGAAATGTTGACGACGACTGGCGGAATCACGGAGAGCTTCGCTCCATTGACCGGCGCCTTTCGTTTGTCTCTGTCATTGGGGCTTACGATGTAGTCGTAAACCTGCCGGCAGAGCTCCTCCGTCGCCGGCTTACCCAAAGTATCCGTCAAGACGATGGTTATGGTCCCGCTGTCGTCGTCTTCCGCCGGCGGCACTACGGTCGCAACGCCCGTCCCGTTCACCTCTTCTGCCCATCGTTTATAGTCCGTGTCATTTCCAACAAAGGAAAGCCCCTGCATCTCTTCATATTCTGCAATCCTCTCGATGAGGCTGGCATCGGATTCCTCGTCGATTCCCCCTGATGTCGCCTGGGGATTTGTCAAGCTTTCCAGACCGTCCAGCGGGCTGTCCTGTAATATAATCGTATTTTCTGCCACATTGCCAGACGTTCCCGCTTCTGCCGCTCTGATCAAAACCTCCGCACTGCCGCTGCCTCCGATTTCTGTCTCTTCTATTGAGACAAAGGCAACCGATGGAATGTCCCCGGTGCTCACTGTGGAAAAAGCTGTATCTGCCGGTATCACCGTCTCGGGTTTACCCGTAACTGCCAACTTCCCCGTGGCAAAGGTTGCCACTTTTCGCTGCAGGCCATTGACCTCTGCATGGTAGTCCACGTACTCTGGATAACCTTCGCAGAACTTTGGAAAGACCCGTTTGAGCGCTTCTGCTAAAATAAAGCCGCTAAAGTATTCCTCCTGCCTTGCAGTCGGCGCTATGAGATTATAAGGATGGTTTCCTTCACTCATATCGATATCTTCCGGCATGTCGGCCGTCATTTCATCCATGATATCCGCAAAATCCCTGTCTAAGAAATCCGGAATATTAAATTCTTCAGCCATTTCTATCACCTGCCTTCTAAATTCACTTCAAAATCGATCGTCGCTCCATCGATGCCAACGACCTCTATATACACATTGACGCTGTCCGTGCCCCAGTCAAAACTGATTTCGCTCACATAGTCTGTACGCTCGTAGGGATCCGCTTCCAGAGCTTCTTTTGCCTCAGCCTTAAAGAGACTTTCCGCTTCTTCCCTCGTCGTCGCCTGTAGTATTTCGGTGATGGCAATACCAAAATCGGAAGAGTAAAGCGAGCTTGCCTCTCTTTCTGTCGTGAGGCAGTTGATGCACCACTGTTTCCAGGAGTCGATGCCGCTGGCCCCACGAACGCTGTTCTGCCCGTCTCTGACAAAATCGCGGTCAAAGGCTGCCGCACCGATGTAATCATCCTGTTCCTCCAGTTCCTCCATTTCTTCCTCTTCCATCGTCATCTCTTCCATATCAGCAGGAAACAAATTTTCATCACTCATCCTCATCATCTCCTTCCCCTGCGATTACGTCGATGACGACAGGTTCGCTGCCGCACCAAACGATCAGCACCCTGTCGCCCGCCTTTAATTTTTGATAGCGGATGTCCTCCATATACACGCTGCCAGTGACAACTTTCTTCTTTTTCATTACCTTGTTTGATACAGTCCTGCATATGGAATACTCCCCTTCTGGTATTGGCCCTGGCGACTGATCCGGCTCCAGAGCCAATGACGAAGAAATGGTTCCCAGCTCCATCAAAGCGCTGCTGCTACTTTTTTTCACCGTATGCATGCGACCCTGCAGGGTCTCGCCTAATTTTTCTATGTTGCTTGACATTTCTGCCGAACCTCCTTTTCTGCAAAAGAAAAAACACCTGCAATTCAGGTGTTTTCTCTGCTGCTTTTTATTCTATAATTTCCTGTACACGGCCGACCTGGCCGTCTTCCAGCATCACCTTGATGCCATGGGGATGAAAACTGCTTTTGGTCAGCAGTTTTCCTACGACCCCTTCTGTCAGCTTTCCTGTGCGCTGGTCGGCTTTCAAGACGATCTTTACTTTGGCGCCGATTTTGATGTCGGCTCTGTTCTGTCCGTTTAAACTCATTTTTCCTCACTCACTCGTTTTATAGTTTTTCACTATACTTATATTACCACACTTTTGGGGGTCAGATGCACATGGCTTTTTATTTTAACGCACTTTTCATCTTTGCTATAGACTTTGGTCCGAATATGCCGTCAACGACCAGCTTATATTTCTTCTGAAAACTCTTTACAGCCTTGTATGTATTGCTGCCAAAGATGCCATCGACAGTCAGACCGGAAGACATCACCTGATTCAGGCATTTCTGCAGGTCCTTGACAGCGCTGCCCTGACTGCCGCTGCGAAGTGTTTTAGATGGACAGGTCAGCTTCTTGTCAGAAGCCTTCTTCAGCTTTTTCAGTCTGCGTACGTTCATATTCATGGTGTTGTTGTCACCGTTGTGGGTAATCTCATTGACGATGCAGCCGTGTAAGGTTTTCTCGTCAAATTGTACTAGAACTTTGTCACCTTTTCTGACCCACGGAATGTCCATGGCGGTGATATCGTATTCCTTATGAGGCAGAGAGTTCTCATCAAGTATGTATTTAGCCTCTTTCCTAATCTCCGACAGTTTGGTATCCTCGTCTTTATGAATGATTCTGGTCAAAGTTCCATAGGTCTTCTTATTGCGGGGGACTCGCGTTTCAACTTTTGTCTTGCCGTCTTCATCTGTTTTTCCGGTTACGACCACGTTAGTCACCATGCCGTCCATGGTGACTGATCTGGCATATTGAATCAGCAGTCCATTTTCGCCCCTCGGAATTCGATAAATGGTCTGGTTGCTGCCCTCCCTGTCTATGTGCACCACGTCCTTGACGCTTTTGATTACATACTTCGTGCCCATCTTTTTCTTTGCTTCGTCCAAAACCTTTGACGTGAGGATGTCCGCCAAAGTTCCCGACAACGGCAGTTTCGGATGGGTGATGTTACTGTAGTTATACTTTAACTTGACCCCTCTTTTCTTCAGAATCGTAGACACGATCTCCTTCGTCTTCTTACCCTTGGAGAAATAGTGCAGCGCCTCTGAATTCATGAAGTAGATCAGGTTATCGTAGCAAGTCAAAGTCAGTTCGCTGGAATCTGAACGGGTGTAATTGGTCTCCCAGACATAGCCGCGAAAGACTTCTTTCCCTTTGTCCACGCCTGCGCCCTTTGCATAAATAAAGACGCGGCTTTTCACAGGGAATAGATTGCTGGGATAACCGAGTCCGTCTATATAGCGATTGAACATTTTGATTGTCGCTCTCTGAGCGAGCTGTCCTTTCGATTCCGTCAGCGTCAGGCTGGTAACCAGATTGGTCGCTTCCCCTCTGCTGCTGCTCATGGCTTTCACCACGTATTTCTTGCCCTTGGGAGGGATAACGACGACGGAATACATCGGTCTATAATATAGCATATCCTTTCCTCCCTTATTTTTTCGGCAGCTTCAATACCGTCTTCGGCCAGATCCAGTGTCCGTTGCCAGAGGATTTGAAGCCATGAGCCCTTGCCACCTTTTCAATGATTTTATCATTTTTTGCGTATATTTCCCGCCAACGACTGCCTTTGCCCAGATATTTTACTGCAAGATCCCAGAGGTTATCTCCACTTACGACGACATGGGTCTTATAGTCTTTCTTTGCTCGCTTTGTCTGCTTCTTGACTGTTTTAGGTCTTTTCGTGACATTGACGCTCAAGGATTTATAGGCGATCCACTCAATAGAATACTCTATATCGCCAAATCCGCCTGTATAGGTAGACGAGTAGTTGTTGATATAGCATGTAAACTCGTTAATGTTGGTATTTTCAATGGTCAGTTTTACTTTTTTGCGTTTGCTCGCCCACTGCCGCAACAGATCATCGCAGTCTTCGGGCACTTCCCAATCACCGGCCAGATAGGGTTCTTCTTTCCTGGCCTCGCCTGGGAATCGTCCTTCCCAGGAAATCTTACGCAAGTCGTTGCCAGAAGGTCTGACAAATTCTCCGCGGTCCAATAGGTTGTAGCTGGCAAACATGACGTTGCCCCCGTTGTCCTTGATTTCTGTCGGCAGCCAGGAAAATTCCAGCCTATTGGATGGGTTATTAAATTCCTTTGCTATGATTCTCATGCGCTGGCACCTCCTGACGCCGGTGTATTTGCAAACTGCCCCTTAAAGGCCGCATTAAATACCCCTGCAATTTCTTCACTGATTGCTTCTTTGTTTTCTCTGATGGTTTCCACCAAATTCTGGCCGTCCTTCGCTTCGACTTTGATCTCCACGCCGCCGACTTCTACGACAGTCGGCATGCCGCCGCCAAAACCGCCGCCGATGGAACCGCCGACAATGCCGCCAGCAGCAAAACCCTTCGGAACGAAGCCCGGAGCCTGCAAGTAGCTTCCTACCTGGCCGAACAATTCCATGGCTCGTTTCCTGCGATGTTTGCCCAGCGGAATAATCGCCTCCGGCGTGCCTTCCTCGGCGACAGTAATTAACTGGGCTCCTCCTTGGACGTATCCACCTTCGGCAAAACCAGGAACGTTTCCACCGACGATGCCGCCGCTGCGAAAGCCTTTCAGCATATTGAAGGCACCTTGGATAACCTTGCTGACAGCATTCATTCCAGCTGCAATTGTTTTGCCAGTCCCCTTTGTTCTGTTACCCTTAGTGGTCGAACTTTTTGTATTTACTGGCGGTTCACCAATAATCCGGTTTATCTTACAATACACATCCGTGGTAGTAGCGAGAAATGGCGGAACACCCAACTCCTCTGGTGTAATTGGTGATTGTCCATTGATTACTTTATTTCCATCAATTTGTAATTCTGTCGGTATTGGGTCTTGTTTTTGTATCACAGAATTAGATTTCTGGTCAGTATTAGCCTGCATTTTAGTTTTCCTAAACTGTTCAGGCAGATCTAATCCCGCCGCCATTAGTTCCAAGTGGTTTATTTTTGTTAAATAGTCTTGAACCTCCTCAGGTGTCTCTTTATTGGCCTTCTCGTTTTTTTCGGCCAATGCAGTCAGAGCCTTCGTCGTATCACTCATTTCCTGCGTAAAAGATGAAATCAGTTCACTGCGCTCCTCTTTTCCTTGTATCCCAGCTAATTGCTGTTGCAGTTTTTCAAACTGTGGTGTGCTGTCTTTTGCTACTTTAATTGCGGCATTCTCTGATTTATCTGCGTATTTTGCAGCACCTTCAGAGCCGCCTGCCACTTTTTCGGCTGCCTTTTCGCCGCCAAATTTGCCTAGTAAATATCCTCCAATACCGCCAACAATCGTACCTATTCCCGGAAGAATCATTGATCCAGCTGCCGCCCCCGCCAAAGTGCCACTCATCTTTGCAACGCCTTTTGTAGTTTCATATTTTTTATCATATTTATTATCAGCTTTGAGACCCTTATAGACATCCATTCCCCCGTCAGCCACACCCATAACCGTCACCGCCGCTCCTGCTGTACCTACAGCGCCTAGTTTGGTAACCAATTGTGTGCCAGCCGTCAAGCCTCTTCTCCCTAATGCAGCCCCGCCTCGGGCAACTTTTCCAGCGTTATTTGTAACTAGATATTTAGCATTGCTGCCCACATTTTTTAATGCCCTGGCAGTTCTTGCTCCGCCAGAAGATATCGCTGATTTAGCTCTGCTCCCATAGCTTTTGATCGCTTCCTTAGCTACAGGGGCTTTACCCTTGATAAAATCTGTAGCTTTTCTTGCGCCTTGTCGTATACGACCGTCTTTCTTTAGAAAAGATTTTTCAGGTTTTGTGTTGTTTCCAGCACCTTCATCAGATATATGAGGTGGTAATTTACTGCTGCTCTTTTTAGATTTTTTTAGATTTTTTAACCCTTTTACCCCCTCCTTTATAGTTTGAAATCTTCCTATGTAATCGAGTACTTCCATTGCAGTAGAAAACCCAGTTCCTATTGGATCCACTTTAAAGTCTTCCTTTTTTTGGTGAAGATAATCCTTAACATCTTCCACCTTATCCTTAAGTGTTTTTCTTCTAACAGTACTTTGATCTTCTTGCGTTTTTTTATTTTTTTCAACTCCAATTACAGTTTTTGGCTGATTCTTTTTTTCCTCCGTGTTATGCACTATATTTCCAGACAGATTGTTTAATCTGTTCTCCAAGACATTTACTTGTTTTAGAGCTGAATTGCCTTCAAGCCTGATAGGTATCTTATAGGTCCGCCCCAGTAACGATTCAAGTCTTAAGGACATGCTGTTAATCATCCCATCTATACTGCTTTTAATTGCATAGAAGGCTAATATTTGGGCATTCTGAAATTCTTTAAGGTGCATATTTGTTTTATCAAGCACTTGTAAAAACTTATTGTTTTCTGCTGCAATACTTAGCAATACTTCAGATTTATTTAAATCGTTTATCTTTCGATTAGTACCTACCAAACTGCTTTGAAATCGTTCTAAGTCTCTTCGTGCAGTTTTTACGCCTTTAGAATTAATATCTATTACTATTTTATCACTCATACTTCGCTCCTCCTTTCTCATAATTTGTAGTCCCACAGAAGTAAATTCCAAGTCAACAGGTAACATTTTTTATTAGATTTGCGAAACAATCAGACTATATCACCCATTGGCAAGATGCCGATTTTCTTATATCGTAAGTTTAAATAAAAAGTACTCCCTAATAGGGAGTACCGCAATATAACCTTGGATATCGTTTAATATATTAATTTAAAACGTCTTCTGTAGATGTACGACTTATATCTAACAATTCCGTTTTCTTTTTCTGAAACTCCTCTTCCGTAATAATTCCATCATCACATAATGCTTTAAATTTTCGAATTTCATTCGCACTGCTAAAACTTTGCATCTGTTTTTTCATCTCTTCTTTTTGTGTCTTAACTCTTTGTAAAATCTGCCCCAATTCCTTTTTTATATGCCTTGCCTGAGAAGACTGCATCATTACTGTTATTTCCTCATTGTCCGTACTAATAATAATAAGCATCTCGTTTTCAAATAAGCAGATATTAATATCGTAGAGTTTTTCGTAAGGAATTAATTTTAGTCTGCTGGGGCGCCACGTTTGACCCATGATAATTCTTTTATCTGTAAAAGCACAAACCCATTCGTTATATTTTTCTGTTTTTGGAACGTAAAACGAAACTAGGCTATCAACGTTTGTTTCTTCATAATATCCTGCGAAACAAAACAAAGCGTATTCATTATCTTCCATACAAGCCTCAATTAGTCGCAAATGTCCATAAAGCCTTCTTCTAGAAACATTCATCGTATTATATTTTTCACAATAGTATCTCATCTCTTCTGCGGTTTTCATCTTCACTTTAAGTTCCATTATATTCCCCTCGCCAGACTTGTTTTCTCCCGCCTCTGCCTTTATCTCCTCTTCTGGCGCAGACTCTACCAATATTTTTGCGAACACCTCTTTTATAAACCTACCTGCAGTGACAGTCCCCTCCATATCGAATTCCATTTTTGTTGATAAAATTTTAATCCGGATTGTATTATTTAGAGGTAGCACTCCTATCTTTTCTAATTCGTCAAAAGATGCATACCGAAGAATTCGTCCATACATGACTTCTTGCCGACTCAGCAGAATTCGTCGATTCGATATTGCAACAGCAAAATCCTTCTCCTTCAGCGTATGCTGCTTTGCCATGAAGGCAAACACTACATACTCCTCATTCTCCAGGCACCCTTCGATGATGCTGAAATATTCCAAAGTCTTATCTCTCTTCATCCCCGCGGCGATAATATTTTTTTCACAAAAATCCAGCATCTCTGTCGCAGTCCTAAGTTTCGATGTACTCTCCGGCAAAAGAAATCTTGTCAGTTCACAATCAACACCAGCACCATTCAAACCGCCTAATGCTTCTTCAAAGAGTTTCTGAATTGCTGCAACCCGCGGTACGGTATTTTCCATGAAAACCTGTGCCTTTGATGTATCAATAATCATGCTGGCAAAAGTTTTTCCCCAGCTTACTGTCATATTCTTATACTCTACCAGCGGTATTCTTTTAAAGACAGCTTCTTGCTCCTGTTTTGCCATAATAATCCTTTGGTTGGTCACAGCACCGACAAAATCACCTTCGCTTTCAAGGTAACGGGAAGTGTGGGTTGCCACGAAGGCAGCTAATGCGTATTCATCATCCCTCAGGTCACCCTCAATCAATCTCAAATATTCCAAACACTTCCCTTTTCCAAGACCGCTTCCCGTGTCTTTCTCCTTTATAAATGCCAGCATTTCTTCCGCGGTTCTCATCTTCTCCATCTCCATACCTCCAAACTTCACTATACCACAATTATATCCGCATCTGCCCTGGCTGACAAGCTGAAACTGGCTTATTCTTCTTCCTTCCCAGCAAAGTGACTCACTTTGACAGGAACAAACCCGTCTTCTATGGCCAGCAGATCAGAGGCCATCATGAAAGTTCTTTCACCAGGTGTGACTGGGTCACTTCCTGTTCTCAGTCCCAGAAGCACACCTGGCTCCTTGTTATGATTCTGATAAGCGAAATGCAGCCACTGGGCCACACTGCTTATCCTGATTAGTTTTTTGCGTAGTCCTCTGCCTCCGCTTCCTCATCATCTTCTTCATCGCTGAGTTTGCTGATATCAAAGATTAGATCGATCAGCTGGGATTTTTCTCCTGCAATCAGAAGATAGTTGATGGATTCCACCGGCTTTAGCAGGTTGAATTTTTTCATGATGGCACTGTTACCCCAGATTTTCTCGCGATCTTCTTCCGCCGTGGCAAGGTAGATGATCCAGGAATTGAACAGATTGGAATCCAGTTCCCCTCTGACCCGCGGCAGCTTCTTGCCCTGGGGGTTCTCGTAATACTTTGACGCCTTTTTCCGGGCGAGGGAAATATCGTCCTCTGAAACCGGGTGTACGTGAACGGTAAAATAGAGTCGGCCGTTTCTGCGGATCTCCACTTCTTTCGTCATGTCAGGCGTCTGCTGGTATTCTGCCGCCGCCAGCAAAGAGGATACCAGGTCATACTCGTCCTCTTTTTCAATCTTTGCCGCCACCTTTGCCGGCATGTTCGGTTCATTCACCGGGGTGATAAATTCTGCTCTCGTTACTTCATTTGTATTGTTTTCCATTTTTTCTCTCCTTTTTATCTGTTATAGAAAGGAGAGAGGGGATTGCTCCCCTCTCTCACATTGTCATATCCTTAAAATCCCGCCAATTTGTCCAGCCAGGTCGGCGCAGAGTTGACTCTGTAGGAGTGATTTCTCTTGATCACTTCTCCTGGAGTCAGGGTCATCAGGTCAAACTCGCCGTCTGGAATGCAGTCGTCCAGGGCAAGGGTCTGCGATGTGCCGTCAGGTCTTTGCGCTGTCGCTCTAAAGCTGAAACTGATGTTTTTTCCAGCTGCCGCTGCTTCCAGCAGGGGTGCCATGATGACGTCGTCTCTGACGACGGCCTCTGTAAATGTCAATGTGTAGGACACATCAGAAGGCACTCCAAATTTCTGGTAGGAACCTACCGGCTGATAGTCCAGATTGGTGTAATTGCCTTTGATAGAATAGGTGTCGATTTCCAGCAGCTCTTCTGATTTGTTATCAATGACGATGAGCAGCTTTCCATCCTTTCCTGTCATAATGTTTTTTACTAATGTTTTTTGATCTAACATATTTTCTTTCCTCCCGTCTCATTATGCCGTCGGCATGTTGCTGAATCTATAGTGCAGATATATTTTTTCCAGGCTGTCGATATCGTCCGCCTCTACGACAAACCAAGCGCTGTCACTGGTCTTAGGATTTTCCGCATCCAATGTAAAAGTCGCTCCATCCAGAATTTTCTTCTCTCTGGCCATGTCCTTCAGCAGCCCCATACCGGCCTGCAGAACATCTGCAATGCCGTTGTCGTCGCAGTTGACCTTGCCGACCAGTCTCTCCATGATGACGTCCAGTCTGTGCATCAGTTCATTTCTCACCTTGGTTCTCTTCAATTTCTTCCAGCCTGCATCCTGGTTTTCATCTGGTGCTGCCAATGTTGTCACGCCAGAGTCAAACCAAATCTGTCCGTCAGAACTCTTAGAGAACAAAATCATACCTGCCAGGATTGCCTCTTCATACTGCGCATTTGTAAATTTCTCTGGTACATCAACGGCTCCTTTGATGGCTCTATGTACGATGCTCTTGTTAGACGGTGTCGCCGCGATAGCACCTGCCAGACGAGCGACCGCCATGACTGACGGTACGGAATTTCCGTCTGGATCCGCATAAGCGTTTCCAATAAAGGCGATCTGTTCATCATTGAAACCGGCAGACTTGGTTTTTCTCTCGTTGAAAGCCGCGGTCGTGTCTGCCCCGACAACGCCAATTGGGAATTTTCCCACTTTGACAGCCTCGTCGATATATTCGTGGAGCAGATTCTGTACTCCCTCGGCTACAGTGTCACAACAGATGACATTGTAATAGTACGGCTCCAGCGCGTAGAAGCCTTCCACATATCCGTCTCCTGTGACAGCCGGATCGCTGCCGCCAGTTAAGACTTGTTCAAACTCCGCTACTGCGCCGGTTTTTCCGCCCTCCATGGTAATATAAGCGCTGCCCTGCAATGCGTCAGCTAAGGCAGATGCTTCTCCGTCGCCAACTGCGTCAAAAACAAAGGTCTCCTTCACTACGTCGTCGATAAGCACAAAGCACTGCTTGACCTCGTCCCCCGGCATTTTCTGCACCTTCACTTTGATTGGGAAATCCCCTTCGTACTTGGCAGTCATCACCACATTTTCATCTTGAGTGAGTCTGGCTTTCGCCCCGCCGGTGCCGCCTGTCCTATAGATATAAATAGTGCTTGCACCTTCTTCAAACATGGCTTCCGCCATCTTTGTTCCGTCGCAGTCTCCGTAAGCCTCTTTGACATCGGCTGCTTTGACAAAAGCTTTTACTTCGCCGATTGGACCCCAGGCTGCCTGCATGACCAGGGCGTTGATTCCATCTACTGCGCCCACATTGTCGTTCTTTCCTTTGTTGGAGTAGCGGTAATAGACGTCAGGTCTTACCTTCATTTCTCCCTCTTTAAAAATTTGTGCCATTTACTTTACCTCCTTTTTTCTAAAAGCATTTACTATTTTTACAGCCTCATCTTCTGTAAAGGTTTTCTTTTCAGATGTTTTGAGAGCCGCTCTGACAATGATTTTGCTAGTGCCAAACAATTTGTCTGACGCTGCCGCAAGCTGGCTGACAGTATAGACTGACACCGCCTGCCCTTTCTTCTCTTTTTTTGTGGTCATCATTTCCTCCTGTTTATTTCATTTCGATAGAAACATTTTGTAGTTTATCGCTTGCCGTTCTATCCGCAGCAATTCCATAAGCCGCTTTGATTGTCAACTGGCCCTGCCTCATAGAATCTGCCGTCAAATCAGCGCTGTCGTCTTTGCTCACAAACATGGACAAATCGTCACAGATGATTCGTTCCGACTTTTCAATTGCCTGCTCCAGCCGCAGCACCAGTTCAGCTTCTTCCTCGCTTTGACCTGGCACAATGACGTGCCCCTGCAGGCTTGTTGTGCGAAAGTCTGCTCCCGGCCTATCCTTCATCCAGCCGCAGGGTTCAAGCTTTATAAGCCGCCAATAAAACGCCGGCTTTTCTGCTGTCGGTTTAAACACCGACGGAAGGGTTTCACCGGCGGCGAGAAAATAGGCTGATTGCCCCGTGCTCTCAACGTAACTTTTGCACCAACTGGCAAGCAGAGATGCAGGATTGACTGCAAAGGGCCTTTTCATCGGATAACAGTAAACCTGAAAATACATCGTCACACCCTCACAGACGGCTGCCATTGATTCTCTGCCCGGACTTCTGTGTATCCATTTAAGAGAGATGATTTTGTCATCGGAGACAAAAAAATACCCATCGAGGTTATTTCTCACAATGGGTTCCATGTCTTTATACAACTGTGTATTGCTCTCACTGAGAACGTCTACCGCCAGATTTCCGCATCTGCTCCGTGTCGGATCGTCTCTGATCTGCAGGGAAAATACAATACGGCCATACCGCGCTCCATCCTGCCAACCAGGATCATCCGCCGCCGGTTCTCTGTAGTCAAAGACCGCCGGCTTTCCGTCATAAATGGCAAGTTTGGCGGCTAGAGCTTCATTGCTCTGCAAATGTTCACATATCACTTGTTCTAGCATTCCATCCTCCTTCCTTCATTTTTCCACTATACACATTTTAGCACGTTTTTGGGGGTCTGATGCACATGGCTGATTCTATATTTCCTTTTTTGAAAAAAGCTATGGAATCGATATCTGCATTCGATTCCATAGCTTTCTATCGCTACACTAGATCAAGCTCGTCTGCTACCAATCTGATAAACTCTCCCTGCCAGCTGCCGGCAACGTTTCTGTGACAGGGCACTTTCATGGCAGCGCCTTCTATAGTATGGGACTTTTTCCAGTAAACCAGGTTGATGACCTTTAATCTCAGCTCCGCATCCGCCGGATGCTGCATTTTTGTCTTCTGGATTGCCCCTTCGATAGCCTCTAATTTACGTTGTTCTCTAGGCGGCAGATCGTGGATGACGCAAGCCTGGGTGGGATCTGATATCTGACCGCTTTTGCCGCCATCCAGTCCGATGAAAGATGTCACCCTTTGTTCTAAAGGTATTGCTACCTGTTTTTTTAAATCCGGATATTCTTTAATAATCGTTTTTACATATGACCAATACGGTTCTTTTGCCTTTCCCATGATATCGCCCTCCTCTATTTGTACATTCTGTTCAGTCTGCTTTTGCTGTATTTCACCCTGTTTTCCTGACCAGTGTTGGCTGCCACCAGTTGGTTATATTCTCTGTTTTGCCGCTGAAATGCCATGTATCTTTCGCAGTGTCCGTGGCATCTCAACATTCTTTCCGTGCATTTTGCACAAGGTGACTCTGGTTTCTTCATCAAATCACCTCCGGCTAAATGACTTCTCCAAAGTAATTCAGAATCAAATCTCTCGTATCTTCGCTGGACAGCTTTAACTTGGTATTCAGCCTGATCTGTGCAATGCAGTGAATGACAGCTTTATCTCTGATTCTCAAGCAGTCATCGCACCAATCGTCCAGGCAGTTTGTCCATTTACCACAGCTGCATTTTTTTGCTTCAAATACCTCGTGACCGCAGGCCGGACAATATGGAATTTCGAATTTCTCATACTGCCTGTCGTCCACTTCTCTGTGAATTTCATACTCTGTCGCTATCAGAGGATCCACCAATGATCTTTTGCACTCTTTACACCAATACATACTTATCACCTCTTTGTATACTATAGTAAACTTCATAGGCAAAATAAATCGTCTACGCTGGTCTCCAGCGCATTTGCCACATTGAGCAATGTCTCTGTTGTGACGAATTTCAGCTTGCCATTTTCCAGCGCCGATAGCAGCGAAGGCGCAATCTTCGCCTTTTCGGCCAATTCCCCCAATGTCATCTCTTTGTCTCGCCTGATTTCCTTTATCTTGTATTTCATTTTGTCGTCTCCTCCCCTTTGTCTTACACTTAGTTTACTATATTAAACCACCTTTGTCAAGAGCATTTGTTTACTTCATTAAACTTTTGCATTGACTTTTCACCCATAATATTGTATGATAAAGTAAACATCACCAATAAAGGAGATAGAATCAATGACACTGGGTGAATACATCAAGGGCTATAGGAAAAGTAACGACATGACCATGGATGACTTTGCAAAAAAATCCGGCCTCAGCAAGGGTTACATCTCGATGCTGGAGAAGAATCGGCATCCGCAGAACGGGAAACCCATCACGCCCACTCTGGAAACCTGTAAAAAGGCAGCCAGCGCTATGGGACTATCGGTAAATGATTTGCTGGGAAAACTGGATCCCGACACCCCCATTGAGATGGCAGAACCGCAGCCAGAAACACCAAAACTGGACGGCGTTTACCTCAGCTTTGCCAAGCAGGCACAAGACGAGGGAATTGACCCTGATGATATCATGCGGGTACTAGAAGTGTTAAAAGGAGCGCGTAAGAAATAAGATGGAGAACAAAGGGACAAAAGCGAAGCTATATCGATATATAGGCGACTTAAGAGAGTGCCTCCACATCGATTCTACGGTTCGTGGGTTTTCTATACCCGAAATCTGCAGAGAGCGTCTTAACGTTTTGGTTACTGAGATTCCCTTTAAGACGCCTGGCCTGCGGGGGATGGCATATCCGGAAACGAAGGAGACGCAGGATACCATTATTTTGAATGCTCATCGCAGCAAGCATGAGCAAAATTTTGACTGCGCCCACGAATATATTCATCTTCTCAGACATCGGACAAATCGTTCCCAATCCTTTTCCTGCTACGAAAAAGTGCGGCCCAATCAGAATCCCTTCTTCGAGTGGGAGGCCAACGAAGGAGCCGCCGAGCTGATCATGCCTTTTCAGGTGATCATCCCGGACTTCGTGGAATACTATCACCGCAAGGAGACGGAGCTGGGCAAAGAAAAGGCCGAAAAAGCCAGCATTGCAATGCTGGCCGGTAAATACCATGTGACTCCCAAGATGATAGAATTTCGCCTCAACAATCTGAAGTACGAGCTGGCTTTCTACTGTGCAGGCTGCGATATCGACAAAATCGAGCCGCTCTCCAAGCGCCAGCAGATTCAGCATAACATCAACATGGATAGATTTGACTTCTCTGTTTTGATCAATAATGCCTTTCGTGAACCGGAAGAGTTTGATTTTGATTATTACTTTGAAGTTTACTGAAACAGGAGCAGAAAACCTCTGCTCCTTGTCTTATTTCTATAGAGTTGATAAAATAAGACAAAAGCCGATGTATCACTACATGGCCTTTGCTTTTACTCTTCGTTTATAATTTCCGCACTGTATACATTTCGTTGAGTATCTGTGCGTTTGCGGGAAAATAATCCATGATATTCCAATAAGCAACTCCCGCCAGATCGTATTCTTCTACTAAAGCCAGCTTTGCCCGAATACTGCGCTCGTCTTCAAACCAAACCACATGCTCCCTTCCCTGCTCATCAACGTAGGTATAGTGCGGAGCCTGCGCTACCTGATCGTATTCTATGGTCGCCCCATACTGTGCCGCACGGCGGAAAGCCTCTTCACTGGAAATTTTCTCGGCCCTCGATTCACCTTGCACAAATGGCAGCGTCCAGTCGTAGCCATAATTAGGCATTCCCATCAAAATCTTTTCCCTCGGGATTTCTGAAACGCCATAGTCCAGCACTCTGCGGACTTGATTGATCGGCGATACAGCCATCGGCGGGCCGTAGGTGTAACCCCATCAATGATATCGGTTATATTTAATTAATTACATCTCCTTTGTTAATCCTAGATGATAAGTGCTGTATGCTTTTGTGCGTAACCCTTTTTTATTCAACATTTATGGTCATTCTTTATAGGATTGTCCACATTTTTCGTTGAAATTCCAATGTTTATCTGACTTTTATTATGCACGAATATAAATACACTAATTATTAATAAAATTAATTGACATTTACATCTTTTAGCAGTATATTACAAATATAGACCGTTTTTATTACTAATGATAAAGAAGAAAGGAGATTTTTGTCATGGGTAAACCTGGGACACGCTTTAGGAAAAAGCAACACCAAAACCATCCGATGTTTTTGCTCAAACGCATTCAAGTAAAAATGCAAAAAGGCAAGGGTGATGTTGATTGGAAGACGCTTGTGGCTACTGCGTTCTTAAATTTATGTGTTACATCTGCAGCGATATTACTTACTGCAGCCCTCGCATAGTTACTTAATTCTTGGGGGCGAGGATAAATATCTTTACCTCCCCCCAAGCATACCCAGTTTTATACATGTCAGATTTATGATAAAGCTATCGGAAATACGCCTTATTTAAATGTTCTGTTCAAATTACTTACGTTTGATCAAGTTTAAGGCAAAATATGTAGGAGGTGAATATACAAATTACCAAGCGGCGGACGGGTGAATAATAATATTTTAACAAATACGAAGTGCTATCATGTGTGGACAAGCTTTTAATTACATTTTTTAACATCTTTCCAATAGTGTTCGACTTTTTATATGTACATGATACTCGCATTAAAGTAGTATCCGTTTCTATATGACAACACATCTTTAACACAAGACTACTTTATAGTCAACTTAATCCGCCAAAAAAACCCCAGGCAACAGCCTGGGGTTTTGCTTATATTCTCTCCGCGTATTTACTTGTAATGGTAATCCACCCACCCTCTTTTAACTTGCCACGGGTATCTTTGGCGTTGGTGCGGATGATTTGGTATTCCGCTCCTTTTTTTAACACCTTTGTTTTTTTAGACAGCAAAGAGGATGTCTTGCGCACAATCAGTCGGCCTTTTGTCTTAATGGTAAATTTTTGTCCCGTAAGGATCGCGTGGACATCATCCCATTTTGAATCCTGCACATACGGCAGCGGGCAGAGCTTGCCATTGACATCAAAGTGACGGATTACGTGATCATTGTCTATGCCAAGTCTTTTTTGGATTGCCTGCACCAGTCTGGCGGTACGTTCCAGTGTGGCTTTAGATATGTACAGACCGTTACTTCCTTTCTTGCAGCACATCTCGATGCTGACGCTGTTACTGTTGGTACACTTGCCAAAGTATTTATGCCCATACTTTGCATAAGGGCTGCCTTGATCCAGGTATCCCCTTGAACCGACCGCCCAGGCGATATCCCTCTCCCTGACCGATTTTACTATTTTGTTATCGTCAACAAAATAGTGGGCAGAGGCACCTCTGTCCCCGCCCTGAAAATATGTACCGTTATTAACGGCCGTAGATGCAGCTCCGACCCAATGAATCACGATCCACTTGATCTTACGACCCGATGTCACATCATGGTTGTATTTGGTGAGCATGTTGATAACGTCCAGTCCCATTACTCTACCTCCTGGTCAACTTCCGGCAGACCTGCCACTGATGTGAGCAGGGACAACACGCCCGCAAGCACCGCGGCAGATGCCACCATCTGCCAGTTGACATCTCCAAGTGCCACTGCAGTGCCGATTGTGGCTACTGCCGTCTGTGCGATTGTCTTAACAGCTCTTACAGCTGCTGCCTTCAACCATTTTTTCGTCTTCATTTTTCTTCTCCTCTCATCCCGTGCAGTTCGTCATGTCTGCGCCATAAGGTGCCGAGGCTCTCCTCCACCTTAACCAGGCGGTCATGATCCTCCTGCATGTCGTTTTTTACTTTAGCTAACTCCGTCTTGATCTCCGTGACGCCTGTGCCGATGGTTTCCAGTTTTACGATCACGGTCGTGAGACTTGCCGTCTCATTTTTGATGTCCGCCTTTTCTGCCCGGTTGCTGCCCTTGATTGCAAAATATACCGCCGCCGCCACGGAGACACCTGTAATTAATAAAGATAACTCAATCGTCATATTCCCTCCTTGCTTGCTCTCACGATGTCGTCTACGACCTCCTGTTGGTAAGCCGCATCCTGCTCTGGCGTGAGTCCATATTTGTTAACTTCGGGCGGCGTGTACGCCTGGCCGGTGATCTCCGTAAATTCCTCTGGCGTGATCCAGCCGTTTGCTGTCGCACGCTGCAGTCCGGCGGCGGTCGCCCTGCCAGTATCGTAAAGTCGTTTAAGTGTGTCATACATTTGCTTCTCCTCCTGCGTCTCCTATCGCCGTAAGTACCAGCTTGTCCGTTACCTCTTGTATCTCTGCAAGACGGTTTTGGTAAAACTCGTCCTGATCCTGTATTGCCCGGTTGTGGGCCTCCTGTTGCAACTTTAATGCCTTTACTACTTCTGGATCCATGTTTCCTCCTCTCCGGACAAAAAGTCCTTAATAAACAAATCATTAAAAAGGCGGTCCATGTTTTGGACCGTCTGATACGTATCATATTTTGCTGCATATCCGCGCCAGCTCTGGTAGGATTTGCGGATGCTTGCAAAGTCTATCCTGCCCTCATCGAGCATCTTCCGCTGCTTTTTCAGCAGCTGCCGTCTCCTAGATATATTTTCCCGTGTAAGTCTCATCACTACCTTCCCAGTCTCGGTCAAGTGCATCCGTTTTTTGAGATACTCAAAATGCCCGCTGTCGAGTTTGACGATCTGCGTGCGCTTGTCATTTAGTTTGAGCCCGATGTCCGCCGACATCCTTCTGACCTCATCCAGGCAATATTGCAGATAGTCCAGATCGTGATGGATGATGTAACTGTCGTCCATGTATCTGGCGTAGCCTTTGATGTGTAGCTGCTCTTTGATATAATGGTCGATCTGGTTTGGATAAAAGATTGCGCATACCTGCGACACCTCGCTGCCAAGACCCAGTCCGATGTCTCCATAAAAACAGTCTATAAAATGCTTTGTTAAGTTATATATCCGGTCATCCTCTATGACATTCCGCAGCATCTGCAGTAGCATCCTGTGGTCGATGGATCCAAAGTAATTGCTGTAATCCATCAGTAGTATCCCGCCGGCATGGCCGTGTTTTTGATAATGCTGCCAAAGGTGCCCGCGCAGACGGTCAAGCGCAAAACCAGTGCCTTTCTCGTCCTGGCTGGCCGAGTTGTCATAGATCAGCTTTGGTCCGATGATCGGCCATAAAGCGTTTTTGCAGAGCGATTTTTGGACGCACCGCTCTGATATGTGTACCGACTGGATGTGGCGCGTCTTGCCACGCTCAGTAATAGTAAAATAGTTAAAGCCCCGGCTTTTGTATGTGCCCGACTGCAGCCGTCTGTGCAGATCTGCAGCCCAGCGCGCCTGGTTGATTAAAAATGTCTGCGTGCTGGATTTCCAAAGGACGCCTTCGCAGCATTCCTTTCCAGCATCTATCAGCGCCTCAAATGATATTATGTCCTCGTATTTTATCATATTGCCACGTACAGCATGAGCTGCGTGCGATCCTGTCTCTGCAGGACGGACGCGGCATCAATTCACTCTTTTATAGAGCGTGGTCATGCCCTCCTGTATCTAAAAGGCATTGGTTTCGCTTTTGCTACTTCCCCGGCCAGTAAGAAAACATCCGAAAGGGGCGAGCAGATTCGTGTTGCTGGCATTCGTATTGTTGGCGGTGCCGTCCGAATTGACAAGACAGAAATTAGACGAGTTGCCCGAATTAGGCGACCGCTCCCACCAGTTGTTCGTCGACCCACATGCAGGACATAACCACATATTTATTTTTTTCTGTAAACCGCGCGGTCGCTTTTCATGACTGCGCCAATCTTTTTCGATATTTCTCCACATACCGTCCCAAGGTATTCTTCTCGTCGATATATTTTTTGAGATTCTTCGTGGTCATGTTTCCTGATCTGCTCCAAAAAAATATATCCAACCGTTGAGATATTCTCAGCAGTTCCCCTGGTTTTCTGTAGAAGCCCCCGTCGCAGATTGTAATCTGTTTCTGGCATCGCAGGGCTTACATAGATGCTGTTTGCCGTCTGTGCATGCTTTAATGCCTCCAGTGCATTTTTGATCAACATGTCCCCGTAGTTTGCCCGATATTTTTTGGGGCTGTTTGCCACCATTTCTCCGATGCGGATATTTAACTCAAACAGCAATCTTAAATAATCTGTATTGGAGACCGATCGTCTCCACGCTGGCACGCTCACGCTGCATATTCTCCTTTCCGCGGCGGCACACAGGCCGCCGATTTATTGATTTCAGATTTATATACAGCCGAAAGGGGCGAGCAGATACGCGCCGCTGGCATACGTAAAGCTGGCGGTGCCGTCCGAATAGACAAGACAGAAAATAGACGAGGCGCCCGAATAAGGCGACCGCTCCCACCAGGCGTTCGTCGACCCACCATCTCCTTTCTTTTTAACACGGTTAGAACTTGTTTTATAATATTCAAACTGCGACAATCCCGCTTCTGCAGAACTGTTGGCATAGCTGGTGCTGCCAAAAATCTCTTTTTCTGCAGGTAGTGCAAAATAGTCCAGGCTCTCCACTGTGGATGTGCCGCTGCCATTTGCCGTTACGTTTTTGTGCTGCTTAAAAATCCCCCGTATTAACTCGGGCAGCGCATTGCGGTATACCTCGTTGCACCATGTCCGGCGTTTACATCCGTTCCATCCTCCGCTGTTGGTGTCCGTCGGATTCATATATCCGTAGTTATCCAGACCGTTTTTCTGTCCCACGATATATGCACAGGTCTTGCCGTTTGCGAGTGTTTTGCCGCCGGCATGCATGAGTACCATAGTCACAGTCTGAGGTCCATAAACCTCTCCGACGACACCGTTAGTCGCCATGGCAGACAGATTAACTTTACGCTCCTGTCCAACCGCCCAGTAATCCTGCAGGTTGATCACTCCGGCATCGTGGGCGGCCACCATGTCCACAATCTCGGCATCCGTGCCAGCAGCCCAGGTGACGATCTTGACGCTTACGGATATTGTAAAGCTGGCCGTCTTGGTAACGCCGCGCTCCACATAACTAACCGTGACGGTCTTGTTGCCAAGTGTCTGTAACGCCGTCCCAGCTGCAGGTGATGAGGTGCAGCTTGCCGTTACTATCTCTTTTGCTCCGGATGTAAACGTGGCGGTTACCGCCATGCCTGCAAGGTTTAAGGTCTCGTTTTTGTAGTAAGAGAGTTTTGTCGGCTTGGTGGTGACTGCGATGGACTGTAATGCCCTGTTAACGGTAATAGCCTGGGTTGTGGTATACCCTATGGTATTTTCCCACTCCCAGGCTATCTGTATCTGTTTTGTATCCTCGTAAATAACTGATCCGACTGATGGTGTAAATGTACACTCTGATGTGATCTCCGTTTCCGAGTTGTCCGACCAGGTGGCCTTGATGACAATCCCTGAGGTGTTTAGCGCCTCCCCGGCTGTATATGTTGTTTTAGTCGGCGGCGTCGTAATATGTATCCCTGTGGGAAACTTATTTTTCCCGCCGTAAGCTCCTCTTGGGATTAAAGCCATAACATCGCCCCCTCTCGGGATGATTGGCTTTTTCTATTTAGGGAGTACCCCCCCCCGTGGATTTTTTAGTAATTTAACCATATTACGCCTCCTTAAAATATATATCGATCAGCTCGCTTGGGGGATTTTGCAGCGCCTGGCCGCTGTCCCTGGTGCATAGATATACCTTGCTCTCCCAGTTGTAATACTTGTCCTTAAAGACCTCCATGTTAAGTGCGAACGGAATCGGATCATCCAGCGTGCCTGTGTGGGTTACGTCTATTACCATCCACAGGGATGCTGTCGCCTGTCCGGGCCTCCAGTTGTCCTGCGTGGTGTGCGGCTTAATGCATTTGTACAATTTGCCATCACACGCATAACGGCTTCGTCCTTCGTCAATCATCTTTTGCGTGATTTCTATGCCTGCTGCCCAATCTGGATACAGTTCTACGCTCCTTGCCGCCACATCGTCTATGGCTGTCGGTGTCATTCCTCTTATGCTGTTTATCAGCTCCTGCTTATTCATTCGTACTTACTCCTTTCGTAATGCTATCAACGATATGTTGCTCAATTTTATCGTATTCTTCGTTCGGGATGCCATATGGATTGTTGGGCTCAACCCATTCCGGGTGTATGTAAAATCCCGCTTTCGGATTATAGCAATATTTTTCAGTCTCTATTTCCGGTTGGAGCGTTTCCACTTCATAAATCGTGAACACGTCTGTTGGATATGCACATACTTGTCCGTCTTTCTTTGTAATTACTGGATAACCGTTGCTCCAATAAGTTTTTAACGTTCCAATTGCTACAAGACGTTCGTCTTCATTCAGAATTATGATATGAGCCATAATTTTTCTTCCTTCCTTTTATTTTTCAAGTACTATTGTTGTTCCCGCATCTTTTTTAGAAATTTTAGTTTTGCTTATTCCTAAAATAGAATTAACCGCCTTTTGATATAGTGGGATTTTCAGCCACGATAGCTTATACATAGCGGTTGAATAACTAGAGCCGCTATAATACCCATACGTAAAAAAGTAATACCTATCGTCATTCGTTTTACACATTTTTGCACCAGTAATATTGTTTGTAATGTACAATACAATTCCGACCAACGATAATGATTGTGACAATAATGCAATGTAAAACTTTGTGGCTGTATCCCCTTTCTTCTGCAAACTTGCCGCAACAACAATATTGTTTCCATCTTCGTATGGAGCCATGCTATAACAATTTTTCCCTAAGAATTTGTCACCGCTAAAAGGACTGATTCCGCTAGACTGAGTGACTACGCCGTCTTTGTACGTCAAAAGGTAAAACAGTGCCGTGCTCTCTCCAACCATAAGAACAATTTTCCCGTCATCCCTTATCATTATATCGCACTCACCATTTATCCCAGAAATCTCTGTCGGCGTTGCTACGTTAAGATTATCAGGCGTGCAGTCAACTACAAAGTAATCCAAATAGTATCTGCCGCTCGAACCCCTTCCTGTACACACTGCAAGTTTTCCATCTTTATAATCAATCCCATTGCAATATCCTCCCTGAAATGTGGAATACCTTGTACTGATTGTGTAAGTCGATCTGACTAATTGTATCCCTACTTCATTCGCTTTAACGAATATAACCTGTACGCCAATACCGTCATATCCAATCATAAACACTGCATAAGTATCTGTATATCCATCAACCTTGTATGCCTTTATCGTGTTATACATGCGCGGAATTTCTGCATATGTACCAGTATAAAGTGTCACTGTATCTCCTTTGGTGACTGTCCTCTCAGCTTCGTTGACGGTTACCTTGATTGTTTTTAAAGAAAAGTCATTATAGGCATATATTATATATGCCGTTGTTGCACTTGCTGGAATTATACCTACGCCATAACCCACGTCTATTCCAAGGCCAATATTTGAACTTGTTATGCCAGATTCAGTATCAAATATTGCCGAGACATACCCCTTTAAATTTGAATCAGGGTAGGCCGCAATCATAAGCGTATCACTCAACCTTTCCACGCATTCATTGCCTCGTGTCCATGCACCGCCACAATAGCAAGTGCCATTGTGGCCGAGTGCAGATGTAGATTCCTCAACAAACGTATATGGTTCTATATCATCCACGCTGTGACAACCTTTAACTTCATATCCGTTCGAAACTTTAAATTCGTATGCCCCCGTTTGTTGTAATCCATTATCCGACGAAAAGATCACTCCTTTCTTTACATCGTGTGGTGTAGCTACTCCAAATCCGCCGTCTATGGTAACATTGCCATTTCCGGCCTTAATCGCAGGTGCCAGAATTGCACCGTCTGCCGATACTATATTTTTTATTCCTTCCCCTCCTGGACTTCTGGATACTAAGCTCATTTTCTCACCGCCTTTATCACTAGCGGGATGTCTACGGTGGGTATCTCGCCTTTTGCAACTGCAACATTTGCAGTGCTGTTTATTGGTATCAACGCAGCTCCGTAAGCCTGCATCTGCTCTGCCGTTGCATCATCAGACGGACCGACCTCGATATCGTACTTATCACTTGGATATTCTGCCTCAAAGCTGTATTTAGATGTTGTTTTATCCCATTTTGATGCCAGCATCGTCAATTTGGCGTACTCCGGTTTTAATGTAACCGGTACATTTTCTGTGCCGGTTCCGATATAGACCTTTTTTTCGTCTTTCGCAAAGCCCAGCTCCCCTTCGGCCAGCGTCGGCATATCCTTTTTCAGACCTCGCTTAATTTGTAATTTTCTAGCCATCATCTTCCCTCCTTAAAAGGTCCCGCCGTCGATGTCTCCTACTGAAACGACACCTGCTTCGCTGACCAGGCCGCTGCCAACTTTCACGCCGCCAAGGGTAGACGTCGTCGCAGCTGGCAGAGTATAGACCGTATCCTGCGCCGGGATGCCCAATGCGGTGATATCCGCTTTGGCTACGGCTGC